>JBIJDQ010000109.1:0-7017 GCA_044344025.1 Rhodoferax sp. | reverse complement strand
GATGCCAAGGGCCACTACCTCATGGCCCAGGCGCACCAACTCGGCCGCCACGTGGACAAACTGGCCAGGAAAGTTCTGATGAATAAAGAGGTATTTGCGATGTGTCATCGGTTTTGGTAGTTGCACCGCTGGCAACCAAGGTTGACCATGCGGCAATAGTAGCGCTGCAAGTGCCGCAGACTTTATCAGCCATACACACCAAACTGGGTCGCCGTCAGCTCCGGGTAGATTTTCACAAGGGAGTCAAAGTAATTGGGTTGAGCCGCATCCAGGTCAAGTGAAGTGGCCAGCCTGTTGCCACCGACCGAGAACAGGCAGACTTTGCTGAACTTGCTCACGCCCGTGAGCGTTGCAAATTTGATGTGTCAGTCGCTGTCTTTGATCATACTGGGTCGCTCACCGCCCAGTTCCAGCGGGTTTGGGTCGCAAACCCAGTGAACAATTCCTGGTGCCCTTCAAAGAAGCTTTTCAGTGTGTCAAGCAACCGACTTTTACCAAAGCGTCGGGGTCGACACAAAAAGTAGCATTTACCTTGCTCAATCAGGTCCACTGCCATACCCGTCTTGTCGACGTAGTCGCAGTTGTCCTCGCGGATTTCACGAAAAGTCTGAATGCCGATAGGCAGCTTACGACGTTTCACGGCAGTGGTTGGGTCGAGTACGGTGGTCTCAGCCCTTAACACTTTACCGCTCCCTAAATGCGTTTTCTTTTACCGCCACAATGGGTTTGGACAAGAACTGCAATATGGTCTTTTTGCCGGTGATGATGTCAATTTGGGCCTGCATGCCGGGCATGATGGGCAGTTTTTTGTCGATGACTTCAATGGCTTTGGTTTTGGTGGCAATGCGCACCTGAAAAAACGCCTCGCCTTTTTCATTGGGCACCGCGTCGCCGCTTATGCTTTGCACAGTGCCTTCCATTGAACCAAATATAGAGTAGTCATAGGCGGTGATCTTGACCCGCGCCAACTGGCCCAGTTTGACAAAACCAATGTCTTTTGGTGAGACCATGGCCTCAACCACCAGTTCATCGTCGCTCGGAACAACTTCAACAATGGGGTCACCTGGGCGGACCGTGCCGCCCAACGTGTTCACAAACACACGGTTGACAATGCCTTTCATGGGGGCTTTGATCTCGGTACGGCTAACTTTGTCAAGCAGCGCGGGCATGGATTGCTTGAGTGGTGCCAAGTCGGCCATGGTGCGATTGAGCTCATTGAGGGCATCAGATCGGAACTGACGCACCATGGCGTCCTTGCGGGCGTTGATTTCAAGAATGGCTGACCCAAGCCGATCAATGGCCACTGTGGCGGCATTCACCCTGCCCTCTTGTTCCGCAAAAGTACGATCAATACGAACCAGTTCCAGGCGCGGCTCCAGCCCGCGCTCTACCATGCGGGCTACGGTGGCGCGCTCTTCACGGCCTAGTTCAAGGCTTTTTCGGGTGGCTTGCAGGCTGATACGCGACTCTTCCAGCTCGCGGTTTTTTTGTTCTACCTGGGCGTTTAAAACACTGACCTGGGACTCTTGCTCTAATTTTTTCGACAAATAAGAGGCGGTTTCAACGGCCACCAATTCCGGGGCTGTATCCGTCATGCTTTTGGAAAATTTTGGGCTTTGGCCGCTTGCCAGGGCACTCAGCCGAGTAGCGCGGGCTTCAAGCGCCAACACCTGTTGCTGACGGGACTTCATGTCGCCGTCGTGCTGCACCGCGCTGAGCGCTACCAAGCGCTGACCTGCCTGCACGCTTTGGCCTTGTTTGACCAATATTTCAGTGACGATGCCGCCCTCAAAATTTTGAATGACTTGCATCTTGGCCGAAGGAATAACCCGACCATCAGCGCGTGTGACGTTGTCTACCTCTGCCACGGCGATCCAGATGAACATCACCACAAAAAAACCGGTAATGGACCACAACATGAACAACGATGCGCGACTGATTTGCGCACCTTCTGCGGCGCTGCCGGCCACGGTGGTGGCGGCGGTGCCTGCGTAACGCTCAATCCAGCTTTTCAGCCGAGCTTGTAATTTGGTAAACATATCTATTGGGCTTGCTGCTGAGGTTGTTGTGCGCGCAGGAGTTGGTCAGGAGTGCCCTGCATAGCCACACGGCCTTGGTCGATCACGATGATTTTGTTCACAATTTGCAGCAAACTGGCTTTGTGGGTGATGGTGACAAAGGTGCTGTCGCCAATTTCCTTGCCCAAGCGCTGTAACAAGGTGCTTTCGGCACCCATGTCCATGGCGCTGGTGGCTTCGTCAAACAACAATATTTTGGGTTTGCCCAAGAGCGCTCGTGCAATGGAGATTGCCTGACGCTGGCCACCTGATAGACCTTCACCGCGCTCACCCAAGCGCAGGCCATAACCCTCGGGGTGCTGGCGCACAAAGTCATCAACCCCTGCAATTTGGGCTGCCCGCAAGATTTCTTCGTCGGTAGGGTATTGGCCGCCCAGGGCAATGTTTTGTTTGACGGTGCCACCAATCAGCCAGACTTCTTGCAGCACCACCCCCAACTCTCGGCGCAGGTCGGCCGGGTCGATCTGGCGCACGTCAACACCGTCCATCAAGACGGTACCCGAGTCGGGTTGGTACAAGCCCAGAATGAGTTTGGAGACCGTGGTTTTACCTGAACCCACTTTGCCCACAATGGCAACCTTTTCACCGGGGTTGATCTGGAACGAGACCCCGTCAAGGGTCGGTTTGGAGGCCCCAGGGTAGGTAAAGGTAACATTTCGAAACTCAATGCTGCCCTTGAAGTCAGGCCGGGACATATACACCTTGCCATGTGCGTGCTCTCTTTCTTGCAGCATCAACTGATTCAAGGCACGGTAGCTCACCAGGGTTTGGTTCATGCGCGTGAGCAACTGGGTAATTTGCGCAATGGGGGCAATGGCCCGCCCAGACAAAATGGTGCAGGCAATGATGGCACCAAAGCCAAGTTGGCCGTCGCGCACCAAAAAAGCCCCAAGCGCCACCACCGCCACCTGCACAAACTGCTGCGACGTGTTGGCCACGTTGGTGGCCAATTGGGCCAACATGCGGGATTTAAGGCCCACGTTGGACTGGTGCACCACGGCCTCTTGCCAGCGCCGCCGCATCAAGGCACCGGCTCCGAGCGATTTGATGGTTTCCAGCCCGCTTAAGGTCTCGACCAAAATGGCGTGTTTGTGGTGACCGTCTTGCTGCGACTCTTGGGTGAGCTTTTTTAGCTGCGGCTGCACCAGCAGGCCTGCCAGCAGCATGATGGGGATGGCGATCAAGGGCACATACGCCATGGGGCCGCCAATGAGCCAGATCACCACCAGAAACAAAATCGAAAATGGAATGTCGATGAAAGTTGTGAGCGTGGCGGAGGTCAAAAAGTCGCGAATCGACTCAAATTCTTTCATGGTGCTGGCCAGTGCACCGCTGCTGCCGCGCCGGGTGTGCATTCGTGCGTCAAGCACTTGCTCAAACAGGGCGTCAGCTATGGAGGCATCGGCCTTCGAACTGGCCAGGTCCAGAAAATAACCGCGTACGGTACGGATAACAAAGTCACTGATAAAGATGATTGATACGCCGATAAGCAATGCGATCAGCGTGTCAGTGGCGTTATTGGGAATGACACGGTCATAGACGATCATCGAAAAAACCGAGCTTGCCAAGGCAAACACGTTGACCAGCAAAGCGGCCAGCGCTACCTGCAAATAGACCCAGCGCATGCGCACAATTGGGCCCCAAAACCAATGACCATGGCGGCTGGTAGCGGCTTGGCTGGGTGCGTCGCCTGCCACACTGGGCATGACACGCCGTGACAGGCTCAGGGTTTCGCCGCTCAGGCGCGCCATCAGTTCAGGTAACGCAGTCTCAGTGGGTTTGTCTGATAGGTCTGGGTTGACCACCAACGCGGTGGCTTCACTCTCTTGCGCCAACACGGCCACGGCCGTGCCTTCGTGGGTGTAACAAATGGCGGGCAGCGGTGGCAAGCCTGGCAAAGCGGGGTCAATGCGACCCAGCTCTACGTCATACCCCAGGCTGTCGGCGGCCTCGACCAGGGTGTCTTGCGACCACATGGAATGGCCGCCAAGGCGTGAGCGCAACGAGGCGCTGGAGATGGGTTGCTCGTGCCAGGCCAACACTGCGCGCAGACAGGCCTGCAGTGCATCATGCAGCGCGACGGGGGAATCTTGTTTCATATCAAATCAATCATTTCCCGACTTCGGGGTTGCCGACCGGAATGTCAAACATGGGGTTTAGCTCCATGGCGAGGTGGAGCAGCCGGTAGCGCACCAGGCTGTGGTCAGCAATGCCATCAATCAAGTCACGTCCGGCCATGTAGAGCTCTTCTTGTGCGCGCAACAAATCCAGCAGCGAGCCGCGCCGGAAAGCAAATTGCTCACGCACGGCCTCCAGCGCCACAGCGGCCACTTGGGCAGCCTCTTTGCGTGCAGCCACGGCTGCGGTGCTGCTTTTGACATCGGCCACTGACTGGGCCAGCGCGCGTTCAAGCTGACGCTTGAGGTTGTCTTCGGCTAACTGGCTCTCGATAGCGCGCTGTTCTGCTTGCTGTTTGCGTGCCACATCAGCGCCGCCTGAGTACAGATTCTGCTTGACAGTAAAACCAGCTGTCCAGTCAGTGCCAGGCACGCCTTGGCCACCCAGGTCACGCCTGCGCGCAGTCAGGTCCAGATGCACACTGGGCAGCACGGCTGCTGCCGCAGACTTGGCCTCAAAGCCAGCAGCTTGCGTTTGGGCGCGGGCCTCGGCCAATTGCGCGCTGCGCTCAAATACTTCGGTCAGGTTGGTATACCGCTGTAACGAATCCAGGGTCAATTGCGGTAGCGCCAGCTGGGCCGGCGGGGGCTCGTTAAACACCTCAAAGTAAACTGCCTCTGCCGCCGATAGCCGGGTTTGTGCTGCAACCGCTGCCACCTGGGCATCGGCCAAGCGGGCCCGGGCGCGCAATACATCACTTTGCGCACTGCCACCGAGTTTTTCGCGCTCTTCAATAAACGACAAAATCTGCTGGCGTGACTGCACGTTCATGCGCGTGAGTTCCTGCATTTGCCGACCACGAAAAATCTCAAGCCAGGCAGTCAGGGCGCGCAGGGTGAGTTCTGAGCTTTTTAGGTCAGAGCGTGCTTGAGCTGCAGTTTCGAGAGCATTACGCGCATCTACCAAGCCGCTTGTAGCCCCAAAATCATAAATTAACTGGCGCGCTGACAAGGCCAGGGCCTTTGAGTTGTCTTCATGCGCGGGGGAGAAATTCCAGGGCGTGTTGACCTGCTCGTAGTTGCGTTTGCCAGACTCCACATTACCGGAAACCTGCGGTAAAAAACCAGAATACGCCTCGCGCGTGGCCATGGTGGCGGTGGAGCGCTGCGTGCGCGCCAACCGTACCTCGGGGTGAGCCAGCACAATTGTCCGAATTTTGGGGGCAAGGGTTTGCACCGGCACACGCGACTCCGGTGTGTCCACCCACTTCACCGCTTTGCCAAGATAGCCAATCAGTTGATCGGCCACCTCTGTTACGCGCAATTGCTCAAAGGTGCTGGCAATCTGTCCGGTTTTGACTGTAGACGACGCATCCACCGCAGCTGCACACACCGCGCCAGAACCGAAAGCAAGCAGGGCCACTGACACCGCAGACAACAAAAACGCCCCCTGGCGGGGGCGCATCACACTGAACCAATGCATCAGATAAACGTCAGGCTGGCAGGTGTAAGGTTGGCGGTGACGTTGCCATCAAAATCGAAGGCAATGACGGTGCTGGGTGTGTTGGTACCAAAAGTGGAGTTGGTGTCGTATTGGACCTGCAAGTGGGTGGTGTTCTGCTGTGCATCGTAGGTGGATACCATGTGCAACTGGTTGTCACCCACGGTGCCTAAGGTTGTTGTGTCGGTGATGATTTCCAGAACGCCATTGGCACCGATGGTGAGACCGGCGGTTTTGGTGATGCCGACATCGACATTCGTCGTTACACCGTTTACAGTGTGGACATCCGTTGTCCCGCCGGATGCCTTGGATTGAATAGCAATATCGAAAGTGTTCACCAAACCAGAAACATAAAGTTTTACGTTTAAAACATTTCCACTTGCTGTATCCACAATTATTGGGTTTGTGCCGGCAGTATTGGCAGGCATTGCGATTTTTCCAGTCGGATTAGCACCTTGGTCTGTCGATAGAAAATTACCATCCAATGGCGTCCAAACAGGCTTCGCGCTTGGACCTACTAAGTACTGCGGTGAGGTAATTTCACTAAAAATCACCTTTGCGGTATCGTAATTAAGGTCTAAGTTAATCCCATCGATTTTGCTGCCCCCGATGTTGTTTGCATCAAGTTTGATGTCAAAGTTGACGACAGTCCAACCATTTGCCGAATCTTGTGTCAACGTTACATTCTTCAACTCAATAAAACCAGCCCCGGAGTCACCCAATGCACTGCCGGTGTACCCACTTCCACTTCCACCCGTACCCAGCAACACTGAGAAATCAATTTTGTCACCCGCAGCAAAATCCATCACGTGGTCTGGCAACTGCACCGTAGAGTTGGCCGCAGAGGTCACCTTGACCACATCAGCGCCCGCGCCCAGAAAAATATGATCCAGGCTGGGGCCCACCGTCAGGGTATCGTGACCCGCAGTTCCGTAGAGGATGGATGCCAAAAACTGGCTGGCCGCTACGGCAGATGCATTGCCTGCGAAGTCCGTGGCACCAGCGGCAGGCACCGCCACCGTGAGATTCAAGGGAGTGCTTGACGATGTGGGTGTGACCACCAGGCTGTAATGGCTGTCATCATTCTTGACCACGCTCCCCTCGGTGCCATTGCCCACGTCGACGTCGCTGGCATCAAAACCTGTCACGGCCTCACTGAACGTGAAGCCAAAGGTCAAGGCGCCGGAAGGGGAATTTGCGGGCTCGCTGATCACAACGGTCGGGGCGGTAGTGTCAAGCGTGAACGTCAACGCACTTGATGCTGCGCTGGTGTTGCCTGCCACGTCAGTCTGACGCGCATACACGGTATTGCTGCCTTCAA
>JBIJDQ010000108.1:0-7030 GCA_044344025.1 Rhodoferax sp. | reverse complement strand
CCTGACCGGCAAAAAACTGGGTCGCGCCAGTTCAGGCACATTCCGCACCGCCGACGTGGTCGGCCTTGACACCATGGCGCATGTCATCAAGACGCTGCAAGACACGCTCAGTACTGACACTGACCCGTTTTACGCCAGTTTTGCAACCCCGGAAGTGCTCAAAACCCTGCTGGAGATGGGTAACCTGGGGCAAAAAGCCAAAGCGGGCTTTTTCAAGAAGGTCGGTCGCGACATCATGCGTTTCGACTTGGATAGCAAAGAGTACGTGCCCGGGGGTCAAAAGGCAGATGAGGTCTACACCCGCATGCTGAAAAAGCCAGCGGGCGAGCGCCTGCAACTGCTGCGCAACAGCGAAGGTGTACAAGGCCAGTTTTTGTGGGCGATTTTGCGCAACGCCTTCCATTACGCAGCGGTGCATCTGGGCACCATTGCCGACAACGCCCGTGATGTGGATTTCTGCATGCGCTGGGGCTTTGGCATGAAGCAAGGCCCGTTTGAGCTGTGGCAAGAAGCCGGTTGGCTCACCGTGGCCAACATGGTCAAGGAAGACATTGATGCAGGCAAAGCCCTGTGCAACGCGCCGCTGCCTGACTGGGTGTTTAACGGCCCGGTAGCCCACGCCGGTGGTGTTCATACCGCAGCCGGTTCATGGAACCCGACCACGGGCCAGTTTGTGCCGGTGCGCAGTCTGCCGGTGTACACACGTCAGTACTTTCCTGAAAACGTGTTGGGCTCAGACGCGCCATCAGCCGCCACGGCTGGCACCACGCTGCATGAAGACGAAGCCATTCGTTTGTGGACCTTGCCCGGGGCGGATGCCGATGTGTTGATCGCCAGCATCAAAACCAAGATGCATGCCATCGGCCCCGGTGTGGTCGAAGGGCTGGTGCAAGCCGTTGACATGGCTGAAGCCAGCTTTAAGGGGCTGGTGATCTGGAGCAACGACGAGATGTTCTCGGCCGGTGCCGATTTGCAGGCCATGCTGCCCGCCTTCATGGTAGGTGGTGTCAAAGCCATTGATGCTGCTGAGGCAGAGATGCAGCAGGCCATGCTCAAGCTGCGTTATGCCAATATTCCGGTGGTCTCCGCCGTGCGGGGCCTGGCCCTGGGTGGTGGTTGCGAACTGGCGGTGTACTCGGCCAAACGCGTGGTCGCCATGGAGAGCTACATCGGTTTGGTGGAAGTCGGTGTTGGTCTGGTTCCTGGTGCTGGCGGGCTGACCTACATTGCACGGCGTGCTGCGGAAAATGCAGCAACGTCCACGGGCAAAGACCTGCTGCCCTTCCTCACAGAAGGCTTCACCGCTGCCGCGATGGCCAAGGTGGGCACCAGCGCGCTGGAGTCGCGCAAGCTGGGTTACTTGCTGGAGAGCGATGTGATCGTGCCGCACAAGGACGAGCTGCTGTTTGTTGCCCTGGCGCAGGCTCGTGCCATGTTTGATTCAGGCTACCGCGCTCCGAACAAGCGCCCATTTGCCGTGGTTGGGCGCAGCGGCGTGGCCACCATCAAAGGCTCACTGGTCAACATGCGCGACGGTGGTTTCATCAGCGCACACGACTTCCACATTGCCAGCCTGATTGCCAACGTGGTGTGTGGCGGTGATGTCGATGCGGGCAGCTTGGTGACTGAGGAGTATTTGATGATGCTTGAGCGGCAGGCCTTCTGCTCATTGTTGAACCACCCGAAAACCCAGGAACGTGTGATGGGCATGATGTCCACCGGAAAGCCAGTGAGAAACTAACATGAAACAAATTCAAGAAGCCTATATCGTCGCCGCCACACGGTCGCCCATTGGCAAGTCACATCGCGGTTATTTTCGCAACACCCGCCCTGATGACCTGTTGGTCAAGGTGCTGCAATCTGCCTTGGCGCAGGTGCCAGGGCTGGACCCCAAAGCCATTGAAGACGTGATCTGCGGTTGCGCCATTCCCGAAGGCCAGCAAGGCCTGAACATTGCCCGCATTGGTGCGGTGCTGGCCGGTTTGCCCACCAGCGTGGGTGGCATCACGGTGAACCGTTTTTGTGCATCCGGCCTGTCGGCTATCCAGATGGCGGCAGACCGCATCCGTGTCGGCGAAGCTGATGTGATGTTTGCCGCAGGGGTAGAGAGCATGAGCATGGTGCCCATGACCGGCAATGCGCCTTCATTTTCACCGGCCATGTTTGACAACGACGAGAACATCGGCATTGCCTACGGCATGGGGCTGACGGCAGAAAAAGTCGCCACCCAGTGGAAGATCAGCCGCGAGGCGCAAGACGCGTTTGGCTTGCAGTCGCACCAGCGGGCACTCGCCGCACAGGCCGCCGGGCATTTTGCTGCCGAGATTACCCCCATTGAGGTGGTGGACCGTGCGCCCAATTTGCTCACCGGTGAAGTCATTGAGACACGCCGAGTGGTCAGTCTGGACGAAGGGGCCCGCAAAGACACTTCGCTTGAAGGGCTGGCCAAACTGCGGCCACCGTTTGCAGCGCGTGGGTCGGTCACCGCTGGCAACAGCTCGCAGACATCAGATGGCGCGGGTGCCTTGATTCTGGCCAGTGAAAAAGCTGTCAAACAATATGGACTGAAACCCCTGGCGCGTTTTGTCAGTTTTGCCGCCAAGGGTGTGCCCCCCCACATCATGGGCATTGGCCCGATTGAGGCGATTCCGGCGGCACTGCGTTATGCCGGCCTGACACAAGACCAGTTGGACTGGATTGAGCTCAACGAAGCGTTTGCTGCGCAGGCGTTGGCCGTCTCAAACACGCTGGGGTTGGATCCGGCCAAGGTCAACCCGATGGGTGGTGCTATTGCTCTGGGTCACCCACTGGGTGCAACGGGTGCCATTCGTGCCGCTACATTGATCCATGCCCTGCAGCGCACGCAAGGTAAGTACGGCATGGTCAGCATGTGCATTGGCATGGGGCAGGGTGCAGCTGGTATTTTTGAGCGTGTCTAGACCTTAATAGCTTTTGCCATCTGTTGTAGGCCTTCTTTCTGTGTTGCCACGGGGGAGAAGGCCTCTGCCTTGTTTTTTACCGTTTATTCCAGGAAACTGCATGACTGATCTCTTGATTGACACCGCCCAGCGGGTCATGACCATCACCTTCAATCGGGTGGATAAAAAAAACTCATTCACCAAAGCCATGTACGCCGACATGGCCCAAGCCTTGATGCAGGCAGAAAACGACAATGCCATCAACGTGGTGGTGTTTCAGGGGCATGAAACAGTGTTTAGTTCGGGCAACGACATCGCCGACTTCTTGAAGGCTCCGCCAAGCTCGCAAGACTCCCCGGTGTTTAAGTTCTTGCGTGCCATCAGCACGTTCAGCAAGCCAGTGGTGGCCGCCGTGTGTGGTCCGGCGGTTGGCATTGGGACGACCCTGTTGTTCCATTGCGACCTGGTGTACGCGGGCGACAACGCAGCGTTTTCCATGCCCTTTGTCAACCTGGGGGTGTGCCCTGAGGCTGGTTCGAGTTTGCTGGCACCGCAGCGCATGGGCTATGGGCGGGCTGCTGAGGCCTTGTTGCTGGGTGAGCCATTTATGGCAGAGGCGGCGTTGGAAATGGGCTTTGTGAGCCGCATCGTGCCACCCGCAGAGGCCACTGCTTTGGCGCAACGCCAGGCGCAAAAACTCGCAGCCAAACCGATGAGTTCGTTGTTGGAGACCAAACGCCTCATGAAGCAGGGCCAAGCTGACCTGTTGGCGCAACGCATGGCGGAAGAAGGCGTTATTTTTAGCCGCATGCTGGGTGAGCCCGCTGCCCAGGAGGCGTTGACAGCGTTTATGACAAAACGCAAACCTGACTTTTCGCAAGCCTAGTCCAATCTGACAAGGCGGTCAACAGCAGGCATTTTCGCGTTCGCAGGGTCAGGCGTGACCCAATTGAGCGCGTCACGATTAATCACAAGGAGACCTTGTCATGAGCAAAATTGCACCCGAGCTACTGGCTCTTCAGCGCCTTTATTACTGGGAAAAAACCCAACCCAAACGTGTGGCCCTGACGCAGCCCATGGGCGATGGCAAGGTCCAAGAATTCACTTGGGCGCAGGTGGGTGACCAAGTGCGCCGCATGGCGGCGCACCTGAAGGCGCAAGGCTGGGCACCAGGCGACAAGGTGGCCATTTTGTCCAAAAACTGTGCCTGGTGGCTGATGAGCGACTTGGCCATCTGGATGGCAGGATATGTCTCGGTGCCGCTGTATCCAACCTTGGCGGCAGGCACCGTCAAGCAGATTTTGACCCACAGCGACGCACGCGCCTGCTTTGTGGGCAAGCTTGACGGGTGGGCAGGCATGAAACCGGGTGTGCCCGACGGCTTGCCCTGCATCAGTTATCCGCTTTCACCACTCGATGCGCTTAAAAATTACCCCGGCTGGGACACCTTGTGTGCCACCACAAAACCACTGCAGGGCGAGGTGCTGCGCAATGAAGACGAGTTGGCGACCCTGATCTACACCTCTGGCACCACGGGTACGCCCAAGGGGGTGATGCACACCTTTGGCAGTTTTGCCTGGGGCATGGACGCCGCCCTCAAGCGAGTGGTCATGTCAGACCAGGACCGCATGTTGTCCTACCTGCCGCTGGCCCATGTGGTGGAGCGGGTGCTGGTTGAGCATGGCTGGTTGCGCACCGGGTTTCATGTGTTTTTTGCCGAATCGCTGGATACTTTCACGGCCGATTTGCAGCGCGCGCGCCCCACCATCTTTTTCTCGGTGCCCCGCCTTTGGGTCAAGTTTCAGCAAGGCATACATCACAAGATGCCCCCCTCCAAGCTACGGCTTTTGCTGTCGATGCCGCTCATTGGTGGCTTGGTGCGGCGCAAGGTGCTTAAAGCGTTGGGGTTGGACCAGTGTCGTTTTGCGGCAGGCGGTGCAGCGCCCATGCCAATAACCCTGCTGGCCTGGTTTCGCAAGCTTGGCTTGCCCATCAACGAGGGCTATGGCATGACCGAAAACCTCGCTGTATCGCACCTGACGCTGCCCGGCAAGAACCAGGAGGGCTCGGTTGGCCCAGCCTATGAAGGCGTGGAGACCCGCATCGACCCAGCCACAGGCGAGGTGCAAATGCGAAGCCAGGCGCTAATGCTGGGTTATTACAAAGCCCCCGAATTGACCCGTGAAACCTTCACCACAGACGGCTGGTTGCGCACTGGCGACAAGGGGCATATCGACGCGCAGGGCAACCTGCACATTACTGGTCGTGTGAAAGACCTGTTTAAGACCAGCAAAGGCAAGTACGTGGCACCTGCACCCATTGAGGACAAACTGGTCATGCACGAAGCTGTTGAGGCCTGTGTGGTCACAGGTGCCAACCTGGGGCAACCACTTGGCATCGTGATGCTCAACGCCGAGGCGGTTGCCTCGGTGGGTGATCCCGTTGCCCGCTCAGAACTCTCCACCTCGCTTTCGCAACACCTTAAGGGCATCAACGCGCAATTGGACCCGCATGAGCAACTCAAATGCCTGATTGCCGTGACCACCGCCTGGACGGTGGACAACGACCTGATTACGCCTACATTCAAGGTCAAACGCAACCGCATTGAAGACATATACTCAAAAAATTACGAGCGCTGGGAGACATCCGGCGAAAGGGTGATTTTTCAAACAGAAGGAGACCGGTAATGCGTCAATTGAAGAATGTGAAACAACCTCTTGCAGCCCTGCTGTTGGCTTGTGCTGTGGCAGCCGCCTGGGCACAGCCTATGGAGGTAGAGGGTGTCAAGCTTGAAGCCACCAGCCAGGTGGGCCCTGCCGCGCTGCAGCTTAACGGTGCCGGTTTGCGCACCAAGGTGTTCTTTAAGGTGTATGTGGCTGGCCTGTATGTGCCCCAAAAGGCCAACACTGCCGCCCAGTTGCTGGCGCAAAAAGGCCCGCGCCGTGTCTCGATTAGCATGCTGCGCGATGTGGATGCCGAAAGTTTTGCCAAAGCCTTGAACGACGGCCTGCGTGACAACCATTCTGAGGCCCAGTTTGCGGCTATGAAACCGCAAATTGAGGCGCTCAATGCCAATCTGAAGGCCGTTGGCGAAGCCAAAAAAGGTGACGTGATTCACATAGAGTTCCTGGCAGACACGGGTACCCGCATCACGGTCAACGGTGCACAGCGCGGCAGCGCCATTGCCGGTGAAGACTTCTTCACCTCGGTGCTGCGCATCTGGCTTGGTGAAAAACCGGTGGATGCCACCCTGAAAAAAGGCATGGTTGGCGGCTGACCGATACTGGAGGGCCATGTACTTTCAGGATGTTTGATGGCCCCAGTTGCAGTTGCACCCGCCGAGATCGAGTTTGAGGACGAATTTGTTCTCGGCTTGACCAAAGTCTTTGAAGAGTTGATTGTGTTTAACCAGGTGCTGGGGCTTAAAGTCACCTCGGTCAAACCAAGCCTGGTGCGCGGCCGCATCACCATGAAACCCAATCTGATTGGTCACTATGCCCACAATCGCATTCATGGCGGTGTCATCAGCGCAGGGCTTGATGCCATGGGTGGCCTGGCCGTGATGGCCGCCATTGGTGCCCGCCACATGGCTGAAACCCCGGCGCAACGCTTGCTGCGCTTTGGCAAACTGGGCACCATCGACCTTCGAGTTGACTACCTTCGCCCCGGCATAGGCGAATGGTTTGAGTTGCGTGCCGAGGTCATGCGCCTGGGCTCTCGCGTGGCCTCGACCCGCATGGAGTTTTTGGGGGCCGACGGCAAGCTGCTGTCAACCGGCTCTGGGGCTTACATCGTCTCCTAATCGCGGCTCAGTGGTCAAAATGCGGTCGAAAGCTATTTTTTTGATAAAAATGGTCTGTAGTGCTTATCTAATAAGGCTTTGTCGCTATATTTCTTATAGCCTTTTGTCGATGTTGTCCGGCTTGGCGACCTCGCGCGGCTTGCCTTGGTCATCAATGGCCACGTAGGTCAGTGATGCCTCGGTAACCTTGGTGTACTTGCCTTGGGCACGAAAGTTCTCGGCATACACCTCAATCTTGACGGTGATGGAGGTGCGGCCAATGCGCACCAGTTTGCCAAAAAACGACAAGATATCTCCCACCCGCACCGGT
>JBIJDQ010000107.1:0-7092 GCA_044344025.1 Rhodoferax sp. | reverse complement strand
TGAATCAATTCGTGCATCAGGCCCAAGGCCAGTGCGCCGTCGGTGCCGGGCAACAGGGCAATGTGCTCGTGGCACTTGTCAGCGGTTTCAGAGCGGCGCGGGTCAATGCAAATCAGTTTGGCACCTGAGCGTTTAGCTGCGTTGGCGTAGCGCCAGAAGTGCAGGTTGCTGGCGATGGAATTGCTGCCCCAGATCAGGATCAGATCCGATTCAGCAAAAAATTCGACACGCATTCCCACTTTGCCGCCCAGCGTATGAACCAGGCCCTCGCCACCGGCAGTCGCACAAATGGTGCGCTCCAAGAGTGAGGCGCCTAGCTTGTGAAAAAACCGCGCTGCGATGCTCTCGCCCTGCACCAAGCCCATGGTCCCTGCGTAGCTGTAGGGCAAGATGGCCTGTGGGTCGCGGGCGGCAATCGCCTTTAGGCGTGCAGAGATATCGGTGAGTGCGGTGTGCCAGCTTACCGCCTCAAATTGCCCAGACCCCTTGGCACCAACCCGTTTCAATGGCTGCAAAATGCGCTCGGGGTGGTAGGTGCGTTCGGTGTAGCGTGACACCTTGGTGCATAGTGCTCCATCAGTGTGGGGGTGGGCCGGGTTGCCTTGGACCTTGATGGCGATGCCATTTTGTACCGTGGTCAGCATCGAGCAGGTGTCGGGGCAATCGTGCGGGCATGCGCCTATCACTTGGGTCGTGGGGCTGGCCGGCTGCAAAGTAGGGTGAGGCATGGTGGCATTTGAAGTTGAGGCATGATTGTGAAGCAGGCCAATGCCAAGAAGGCTGTTGCGCCGATGTTTTTGCCTGATTTTTTGTTTTTTTTAGCCTGTAGTCCTTGATAAATGAGCCTTAGATGCTATGAAATTAATAAATGACATTGAACGCGAAAGCCATGCCATGGCCACCCTGCGCCGTGATCTCCATGCCCATCCCGAGCTGTGTTTTCAAGAAAGACGCACCTCCGACGTGGTGGCAGCCAAGCTCACCGAGTGGGGCATTCCTCTCCATCGTGGCTTGGGCACCACAGGTGTGGTCGGCATCGTCACGCAGGGCACTTCCAAGCGCGCCATTGGCTTGCGCGCCGACATGGACGCGCTGCCTATGGCTGAAGTCAACACCTTTGCCCACGCCAGTACCCACCCCGGCAAGATGCACGCTTGCGGGCATGATGGTCACACCGCCATGCTGCTGGCGGCGGCTCAATACCTGGCCACACACCGCAACTTTGATGGCACGGTGTACCTGATTTTTCAACCTGCCGAAGAGGGTGGCGGTGGGGCCAGAGAAATGATCAAGGACGGCTTGTTCGAGCGCTTTCCAATGGATGCCGTGTTTGGCATGCACAACTGGCCGGGTTTTGCCGTCGGTGAGTTTGCCGCCAGTGGGGGGCCGGTGATGGCATCAAGCAATGAATTCAAGATCACCCTACACGGCAAAGGAGGGCACGCCGCCATGCCACACAACGCCCTGGACCCGGTGCCAGTGGCCTGCCAACTGGTGCAGTCGTTCCAGACCATCATCAGCCGCAACCTCAAACCGATTGATGCAGGCGTGATTTCGGTCACCATGGTTCACGCTGGTGAGGCGACCAACGTGATTCCTAACCGCTGCGAGTTGCAAGGCACAGTGCGCACCTTCTCACTAGAGGTGCTTGACATGATTGAGCAGCGCATGAAAACCATGACCGAGCACACCTGTGCGGCCTCTGGCATGAAGGCAGACTTTGAGTTCAAGCGCAATTACCCCCCCACTATCAACAGTGTTCAGGAGGCTGCGTTTTGTCGGCAGGTGATGGCCAGCATTGTTGGCCAGGACAAGGTGCAGGCCCAGGAGCCCACCATGGGTGCAGAAGATTTCTCTTACATGTTGCAGGAAAAGCCGGGGTGCTACGCTTTCATCGCCAACGGTGACGGTGACCACCGTGACATCGGGCACGGCGGCGGGCCATGCATGTTGCACAACCCGAGTTACGACTTCAATGACCAGTTGTTGCCATTGGGGGCCACCTACTGGGTGCGACTTGCCGAAACCTGGCTAAGCAAAAAGTCATGAGTTCGCTATATTTTATATAGCTACTAATGCTTATTTGACAAGCACCTTAAGCCATTTTGATATAAAAAATGCCCGCAGAGCCACGGGTGATGCCGTTTGAGTTTGAACGCCCTCAGGCTGTAGCAACAAAGCGGCGTGCCGCCATCTCCAGTAGGCCATCAAACAGCAGGTTGTCCACGAGGTCAAACGGCACCGACATGCTGGGCGCCATTTTCCAGCCAGCACCCCCGGTCATGATGCAGCGGGGCGCCACGCCGCAGTGTTGGCGCACATGGCAAATCATGCGTTCAACCGCGCCAGCGATGGCGTAAGTGCCACCGCTGGTGAGGGCGTCGCTGGTGTTGGTTGGAAATTCGCACACATTGCCCGTGGGCACATGCAGCCCGGCGGTACCGGATTCAAGCGCACGCAGCATGATGCCGTGGCCCGGCAAAATCAGGCCACCCAAAAATTTGCCTTGCATGTCAATGGCATCCACCGTGACGGCGGTGCCCACCATCACCACCACCAGCGGTCGCGCACCGCCTTGGGCTAAGCCATGGTGCCAGGCACCGATCATGGCCACCCAGCGGTCTGAGCCCAGGCGTGACGGGTAGTCATAGCCATTGGTCAGGCCCGCCTCAGCGCTGCTGGCAACCACCCATTGGGCCGACACATCCCACAGCTCCATTTGTTCTTCAATACGGCGCTTCACAGCATCGCCTGCTACAGCGCAGCCCAGCATGCGGGTAGGAGGGGTCAGGTCAGACCAGTCGCCTGCGGCCAGTCGGTCAATGTTTTCAAGAAACTCGGCACCTTGCGCCAACAAAGGCGCGTGGCGGTGAGGTGCGGTGTGCAATGCCCACTTCAAGCGGGTATTGCCGATGTCAATGGCCAAAAAAGTCATGGCGGCATTATGAACACATTCAAGAAGATGTAAGCATGTGTTTCAACCTTGGCGCCAGGGCAGCTTGTGGAAACGCCAGCCGCCCTGATGGCTGCGCTGGGCGTGACCGTCGGGGTCTCCCTCAAAACCTTCGAGGATGTTGTAAGCCTGAAGACCGAGTTCGGTGGCGCGTTTGGCCGCCGCGACCGAGCGCACCCCGCTGCGGCACAAAAGAGCCACTTTTTTCCCAGGTGGTACGCTGGCTTGTAGTTCAGCATCGAAGTTCGGGTTCGTGACCATGCCGGGCCACTGCTTCCAGGCCACGGCGGGCGCGTCCGGCACAAAGCCCACCCAGGCGCGTTCGGCATCGGTGCGCACGTCAACCAGTACCGCCTCGCCGCTTTGAACCCATTGCCAGGCCAACGCGCAGCTGATGTCTCCAGCATAACTGTCAGCGGGTTGCACCGTCATGCTGTTGGAGGCATGGGCATCCTGGCGCAAGCCGCTGTGCAGGTTGGCTGGTACGGCTTCCTGCAAGCGTTTGGGTGGCGGCAGTTTCAAACCATTCATTGTGGCCACAAATTGTTCAAGCGTTTTGCCTGCCACACGGGCGTTGCTGGCTTTTTCAATACCGATACTGGAGCAGGTTTTGCCTTGGTAATCGTGGCCTGGCCAGACCTTGGTGGCATCGGGCAGCTGGAACAACACTTGGGTCAGGCTGTGGTAAAGCACCTCGGCGCTGCCGGACTGAAAGTCGGTGCGACCGCAACCGTTGATCAGCAGGGTGTCGCCGGTAAAGACATGGTCACGCCACAAAAAACTCATGCTGCCAGCGGTGTGGCCGGGCGTGAGCAAGGCCGTGATGTGTTCGTTGCCAAAGGGCAGGGTGTCTCCATCGTTGAGCTGGACTGCGGCGGTTTCTATGCCGCAGCCCGCCGGTGCACTGGTTTTGGCCCCCGCGAGTTCGGCGAGTTGTCCCGCGCTGGTGATGTGGTCCGCATGGGCATGGGTTTCAAGCGCCCAGACCAGTTTCAGGCCGTATTCGCGAAGCACTTGCAGGTCGCGCTCCAGTTGGGTGTCCACCGGGTCAATGATGATGGCATCCCGCGTGGCGGTGTCAAACAAGATGTAGGTGTAAGTGCTGGAGGTAGTGTCAAAGAGTTGAATGGGGTTCATGGCGTGCAGCGGCAAAGCCGCTCATTGGTAAGGGTTTAGTCTCTAACAAGTGAATTCTTTGCATTTTCTGCGAGGACTCCATGCGGATTGAACCATGGCCGGGAAGATGTCGAACCGGGTAATGGAGCAAGCCGCAGCGATGGCAGAACGTCCCAAGCGGGGGATGTAATAGCGATAGGTGTGCGCCACTTTCTTGTTCAGAGGAATCGACTTCAAGCGGGCCAATTGGCCCGACAGTGCTGATGCGGTCATTGGCACCCGTGCCACCAAGTCGGCGCGTCGCCGGCCATGGATATTGAACTCGCGATGCTGCAAGACTTTGAGCAGGCGTTGCTCAACCGGGTAAAAGAAGTTCAGCCCTTTGACTGTTTGCTCTGTGCCTACGGGTAGGCGAGGCTGGCTCAATCGCTGCAAATCACGCTGACCTGTACTGGTGTCATCCAAACCGTCGAGAAATGCCAGATAGCGCTGGTTGCAGCCCAGCATGATTTCGCGCAGGTCAATGATGCTGTAATCGGATGACATGCTCAAACTCCGGTTGTATTTGCTATTTTTTTAAAAGCTTCTTGCGCTTGTTCTATAAGGGCTGAAGCTTAAAACCACCCTTGGGCTTGAAAACTCCGCAGCCGATCAGAAGGTCTTCGCTCAAGGGCAGGATGTAGGACGTTTTCTCGTCCACCATGTTGGTGACAGGGTTGACGACTTCGTAATCAATCCAGCCGCCACCGGCCTCGGCTGCGCCAAAGCCTTCGCGAATCACGTGGTCGCCGTCCAGGCCGCGAATGTCGTGTACCCGTTTGCCCACATTGGCCGGTGTCGAGCTGAACACCTTGTAATAGCCCTTGCGGTCAAAAACAAAGAGGTACAGGTCGCGGCTGATAAATTCGCCGTGGGGGTCATTGAACTTGGGGGTGGCCGCGCCAAGCCCCAGTTGTTTGACGAGTTGGAAGCCGCGTTGAACCATGTCGAATGCTTCATCGGCAGTGCCACGGCGCAATTTTATTGCCGCCACTGCTTCGCTAAGATTGGACGCGCGCTCGTTCAGCCCCACGGTGGCTTGCAGGGCTTGGTCGACCATGGCGCCGTTGCGTTGGGTGATGTTGTCCAACTCCATGACCGCCGTCGCAATTTCCAAAAGCGTTGCGCTTTGTTCGGTGCTGGCATGGGTGATGACGCTTAAGCCTTCTGCTACTTCATGGATACCCTTTACCACGGTGCGCAAGTTACCGGTCACGGTTTCGATGCGGGTGACGCCGACACCGACCTGCTCCCCCGAGCGGGCAATCAACGCCCGAATTTCACGTGCGGAAGTCGCACTGCGCTGGGCCAGCGTGCGCACCTCGCTGGCCACCACCGCGAAACCGCGTCCTGATTCACCAGCGCGGGCGGCTTCCACTGCCGCGTTGAGCGCCAGAATGTTGGTCTGGAAAGCAATGCCATCGATGACACTTATGATCTCGCCCATGCGCTTGGAGCTTTCCTGAATCTCACTCATGGAGCGGACTGCGACATCCATGGCTTGGGCGCCGGCTTCGGCCTCATTGCGTACGCGACGGGTTAGTACATCAACCTCTTTCGCGCGACTGGCCGTGGCCTGAACTGATTCACTCAGTCCGGAAATGCTAGCGCTGGCCTGCTCCAGGCTGGCGGCCTGTGCTTCGGTGCGTTGCGACAAGTCGTGCATGTTGCTGGTGAGAGATTCACCCGCCAACGCGACGTGCACCGCCTGGTTGCGGATGGTGCCCACCAATCCGGAAAAATTGTCCCGCATGGATTCAAGATTTCTGCCTGCATCCGACAATTCATCGCATCCAGGGACTGCCACGGTTTTGGTGAGATCGCCGCGCGCGCTGCTTCGTACGACGCTTGCCAGGAGGTCGACCGCGCTGGAAAGACTTTGGTAAAACGCCACAAAAAGATAAAGCACTACAGCCAAACCGAGCAGCCCGGACGCAATTCCCAAACCAAAACCGCTGCCGCCTTCGAGTGACTGTTGTGCTAACAGTGCGCCGATGATGAGCATCGGCACGACGAGCAATACGAACATCCCAACCAGTCTTACGCGTAAGGGCAAGCGTCGCATTAGCGAAACACCGGGGCTAAGGAGTATGTTGAAAAGTTCCATATGTCTCCATTACGTCAAGTGGTGTCCAACTTTTGTGGTTTACCTTTGATAGTAAGGCTGCAGTTTAGATGTTTGCAAAGGGTTTTCCCTTGCGCGTTGGTGCTTGGTCAGGAAACAGAAAGTTCGTTTCCCAAGCGGCGACGTGAATGCCGAACCCTGCGTGTTCCATGCGGCACAATCCAGCTTCCGCTTTGCGCTAAAAAGGTAAATCTGCCGCAATGTGTTCCGCTTCGGTAAATCTGTCTGAGGAGGTGAAGCGTCTGCAGTTGGAGTTGCAGGGCGCGCAAGCACGACAGTGCTGATGCGCTCATTGGCACCAGTGCCACCAGGTCAGCACGGCACCAGCCGTGGATATTGAACTCGCCATGCTGCAAGACTTTGAGCAGACGTTTCTCAGCCGGGTCAAAGAAGTTCAGCTCTTTGACGGTTTGCTCTGTGCCTACGGGTACGCGAGGCTGGCTCAATCGCTGCAAATCACGCTGACCTGCACTGCTGTCATCCAGACTGTCGAGAAATGCCAGATAGCGCTGGTTGCAGCCCAGCATGATTTCGCGCAGGTCAATGATGTTGTAGATTGACTTCTTCAGGTTTGCCAGTTCTCGCGTGCTGTGCCCGTCGCGATGTTCCACTTTGCGGTGGTGTTTAAAAAAGGAGATGCCATTGGAGGTGGTTTCGATACACAGTACTCGGCTGAACTTGTCGTAAATCTTGACACTGGCCGCTCCCATGCAGTGCTTGATGCAGCGGTCTTCAATACGGGTGCTCAGGCGCGAGCCGATTTTCAGGGCCAACACGGGTGTGATTTTCTAGCCCAGAAAGCTCGCCACTCGTGGTGCGTCAGCGCCCAAGATGGATTCGCGACTCAGGGTGTGGTAAA
>JBIJDQ010000106.1:0-7097 GCA_044344025.1 Rhodoferax sp. | reverse complement strand
CGGGCACCATCAAGCAGCAGATCGTCGCGCAAAAAATCGGCAAGCAATTGTTTGGCGGTGGCGTACACCACGCCCTGGCGGTAACAATTTGCCAATTCATGCGGTGGCGTATCACCGGTGATGGCCGCTACAGTCACGCCGCAGGCAGCAAAGAGTGGCTGCATGAGTTCGGCATCGCGTGCGGCCAGGTAGTCGTTGGCGGTGACGATGTGCAGTGGTTTGCCGCTCCAGGCCTGTAGCACGGCCGCCATGGCCACGGCCAGGGTTTTCCCCTCGCCGGGTGCCAATTGAATGAGGTAGCCCTCGGTCATTGTGATGGCAGCCAGCAATTGCGGGAACGACGCGCGCTGCCCGATTTGTTGACAAGCCAGTTGGGCCACCACCATCAGCGCGCGCAGCTTGGTCGTCTGGTATTGCGCACGGTCTTGCGCATGCCATTGCAATTGCACCATGGCTTGGCGCGCGCCGGCCAGGTCGGCCGCTGCAGGAATGTCCATATCGGCAGGGTCCACCGGAAGGTTTTGGTGCAGGGTCATCACTGCTTGCCACAACTTTCGGTAACCGTGGCCGGTATGGTGCGCGGCCAGATTGAACCACCCTTGCGGGCTGTACCAAGGGGTGAGGGCGGCGTTGCGTGGGGCGTGCCAATGGCTCGGGGCGGCAGTCATCGGGGAGTGATCAGATGTCAGAACGCGTAGCGTTTTTGCACCAGTTGTTTGAGCGCCCGGTAGGCCTGGCTTGCCAATGGCTGGGCCGGGGTTTGCAGCCGAAGCGTACCCGACAAGCCGTGCAACATCGTCATACCCTGGCGCTCCTCGCCGGGTATTTCACTTTGCAGTAGAAAAAAGCTCTCCATTGCTTTGGTGCCACTGGGTTCCTGGGTGTTCACAGCAATCTCACCACCGCCCAGCCAGCCCAATGCCGTTGATGGTAGTTTGTCACTCTGAAAAGGAATGATGCTCACCTGTGGCAGCGCGAGCGTGGCATCGGCCTGGCCGCTCAGACGCAGTTCGGCCTGGTGAAAGTTTTTTTGAAACATGATGTCTGCCTGCTCTTGCGGCATAACAGCCACAAAGCGGAAGCTGCTGGCATCGACCACCTCGCCCAGTGCCTGGCCGCGTTGCATCCAGGTGCCCAGTTGCTCGTGCAGGTCGGGGGCCACCCATTCACCGTCTTGGCTGGCACGCACCTGCAGTTGCTGTTGTTGTTCCTGCAGATTGAGTCGACGCAATTCGAGGGCATCGGCTTTTTCCTGAAGCGCAGACAGATCCTGGCTGGCCTGGTGCAGTGCCTGCCGAATTTGGGCTTGGGTCTCAATTTGGCCTGACTCGGTCAGGCGAATGTCTGCCGCCAGGTCCGGGTTGGAGAAAGTGGCCAGTACTTGTCCTGCCTGAACCCGCTCACCGTGCCGCACCAGCAACTGGTCGAGCTGGCCAGCGGTTTGCGCGTAGACATTGCTGGCATGGTTGGCTTTGACGATGCCTTGGGCACGGGTGGCATTAGGGAAAGGCACCACGGCCAGAAGCAAAAAAAGCGCCAACCCAATGCTGCCCACCACGGTGACGGCCTGGCGGCGGTTGCCCTGGGTCGCACCGCCACGCAGATGCTTGAACAGCTGGTGAAGCGGGGCCAGTAGACGGCTGTAAAGGGTCATTGCCAACACCAGAAGACCCAACGGCAGCCACTGGTCCATCAAGAACAGCGCAATACCGACCGTGATCACCATCAGGTAGAGAAAACTGAGAAGACCGTAGAGCGTGAGCCAGACCCATTCCTTGCGGTCAGTGGCCTTACTTTGCGCGGCCACTGTGCCCAGCAGGTAACGGTCGCCAAAATACTTCCACTGCTGTTGGCTTTTTTGGTAAAGGTTGGGAATTTCGGCGTAGTCGCTCAGCATGTAATAGGCATCAAAACGCAGCAGCGGGTTGCCATTGAAGAGGATGCTTGAGACCGAGCCGATCAGCATTACGTTGAATGCCAGGCTGTGCGTCAGGCCCGGGGCGGTATAGGCCCACACCAGTGCGCCGGCTGCAGCAAAAAAGAACTCAACGGCCATGCCGGCAAAGGTGGCGTAAATACGGTGCCACCGGTTGGTAAAGCCCCAACTGCTGGAGGCGTCGACATAGGGCAGGGGGGTAAACAGTAAAAACATCAGCCCTACAGTGCGCACTTCGCCGCCAAAGCGTTTACACACAAAAGCGTGGCCGGCTTCGTGAAACAACTTAAGCCCTGCCAAGCATACATACAGCCAGGGAAGGTTGCTGATTGACAAAACGCCTTGGCTTTGGTCGAGCAGTGCCGCGCGGTTTTCAAACGCAGTCCATGCACCCCATGACAAGGTGAGACACCAGACACAGAATGCGCCCCAACCGGTGAGCGCCATGATCAGTGGCCGGATGCGATCCAGCAGCGGGTTGGGATTGAACAGCGGGATGCGCAAGAACAGGAACGAGGCGACCTTGCCCATCAGTTCCTTGTTTTTTTGCGCTTTGTAGCGCTTCACAATGGCTTCGTTGTCGGACTGTTGCAGCGAATACAGCAGGTTTGACATGTGCAGTTGCGACAGCAACTGAATCACTTCTTCGCGGCTAGGCGCATCGTGTGGGTGGTTGTTGACAAAGTCTTCCCATACTTCTTCGACGGTTTTGTCAGGCTGCAAGCTCTGAATGAAGCGACAGGCCTGTACCGATGCTCGGAAGTAGCGCTGGGTATAGGGGTCTTGCAGCACATACCAGGTGCGCCCGCGAAACTGCTGGGTACCGACCTCTACGCTAGGCAGCAGTGCCACTCGCAGGCCAGACACCCGAAACCATGAATCGCTGAAGATGGTGGTTGCCATGTCAGATGTGCCTCAAGTCGTTCAGAGCACCCGTTGCTACCACCACAGCAGCAGGCGAAGTCGGTCCACAACCCGGTGGCTCAGCACCCAGGCGACGTTTTTGTCGCCAACGTCAATACGTGCCAGCCCGGTCATGCCCGGGCGCCACCAGGGCTGTGGGGCTTCGAGCAGCTCGGCCTTGATCATGAACTGGTTGCCTTCTTGGCCCTTGACCTGTGCGACAGGGATGACTGAACTCACCCGGATCGGGATATTGTGCGATGGGTGGCTGAGCAAAGCCACCTCACCCTTGGCTTGCGGCTGGATATGGCGCATTTCTTTTTCGGAAACCATCAGGGTGATGTATAAGCCCTCAACCTTGGCGATGCGAAAAATGCGGTCACCCTTTTTGACCGGTGCCCCCAGCAGGTCTTTTTTCTCACCCTCAACAATCACGCCTTCAAATGGCGCCGTGCTGCTGGCTTGTGCCAGGTAGCTGTCAACGCGTTCGGCTTTGGCTAATGCCTGGTCGAGCCGGGCGACGGCAATCTCGGTTTCTGCCAGAAGACCTTCGGCGCGGAATTTGTTGATCTCGGTGCTGGTCTTACTGATTTCGGCGCTTAGCTCGTTGCGTTGCTGCGTGAGGTCGCGCGTGTCAAGGGTCACAAGCAAGGCGCCGTTTTTGACCAAATCACCTGCGGTGGCATGAACCTGATCAATGCGGCCATCAAACTGGGCACTGACCAGGCGGGTGGCATCGGTGTTGAGCTGGGCGCTCGCATCAACCCGGTAGTGCCAACTGCCAAAGGTGAGGTAAAGAACCAACACCATCAGCAGCAGACCCGACAGCTTGAGCAGTGGATGTTCCGGGCCAAACAGTCGTTCGGCACCACTTTGCAGGCGCTGGCGTGCCCGGCGGCTGATGCTGAGCGACTGCCCGCGCAAGTCGCTCAGGCGTGGCTGCATCAGTTCCAGTGCCAGTTGCAGCGTGTTCAGGCTGCGAGGTTCTTCGCCAGGCGCAAATGCCAGCAGCAGCACTGCCTGCGTCCTGCCTTGGGCATCCGGCATGGGCAGCAGTGCGATGCGCTCGGCACCCAGGTCTTGCGCCAAGCTGGTGAGGGCATCGGTGTCGTGCAGCGTCTCGTCGCTGGCTGGCCACCACACCTCGCGTCCCTGGATCACTGCGGGTAGCAGGGCTGACTCAATGCGCTGGGTTTGTGAGGCGTTGCGCTCAAAGCGGTCTAGGTGGCTAATCGCCACCACCTCCATTTGTCCCTTATCGACCCAGCCCAGGCTAGCGTGCAGCAATTTCCACTGGGCCGCCAGGCCATTCACGAGCGACAGACTTGCCGCAGCAAAATTGGGCTGCTGCATAACCTCGGCAGCCAGTCCCAGCATAGCGGTCAGGTCAGTTGGTGTTGGCGCCACGGCAAGAGCACTGGTTGCCGGGTTGCTGAAGTCAACACACAGCAGGGCGCGCAGTGTCAATTCGTTCAGCTGGGCGCGTTCTTGCGTCTTGATGTTCAGTATCAGGAAGCAATCTGCCAGACCCTGCAGCGCCAGCACCAGAACCAGCCAGGTTTGGCCATCAGGTGCCTGTGCCGGTGCGTTGGCGTAGCCCTGTGCAGCTGCCTTGTCCAGCAGATCGATCCCGTTGGGCATGGTCTGCATGGGTGACCACGTGTCCAGGTCAGAGGCTCGGCCGAGTTGTTCCAGACTCTCGGAATCAGAAAGCTGACGCACCACTGCACAGTGGCTGGCTTTGCACAGTTGGCGCATCAGCATGCAGTAGCGTTGCCAGTCGAGTTCGGCAACACTGATTTTTCGCAGTTGCTGCAACTGCTCGATCAGGCCACGTGCATCCAGTGTGGGGGCGGCTGGCTGCAGCCCGGCTGCGGTGGCGTTATTCATGGTGTGACTGAATTCAGGGTGCGACGTCAATCGTGCCTTTAATCCCGGTTTTGATGCGACGCGCGGGGTTGCTGAAGCTCACCTCGACCTGCACCAGGCCGCTGGCTGGGTCTGCCACTGGGGACACAAACTTGACTTGACCGGTGACCTCGGTCACGCTGCTGCCAGATTCCAGTCGTATCAGCTGCTGCGCCCCGGTTTTGAGCGCATATGCCAGGTTGTGTGGCACGGCTAGACGCAGTATTGCAACAGATGTATCGACCAGATGCAGCAGGGAATCGCCCGCCTTGACCCATTCACCCACCTGAGGAGTGACCTTGGTCACCACGCCGCTGATAGGTGCCGTAATGTGGCGTTGGAGCCGGTCACCCTCGGCTGACTCATAGTCGAGCTGCTCACGCTTTTTTTGCTCAATCAATTGCGCTAGGCGTCCTCTGCTGGCGAGTTGCTCTGCTTCAAGGCGCAATAGTTCGTCTTTGCTGATGGAACCGGTACTATTGAACACGGCGCGGGCATCGTTTAGCAGCGTGTCAAGAATTCGCAGCCGGTCGCGAGTGGCTTGCAGTTCGCTTTGGTCTTCAAAAATGACGCGGCGCCGATTGCTTTCGATGCTTTGCAGCCGGTCATCCAATTGCAACAGCAATTGGTCGGCCTTGACGGCTTGGCCTGGAAGCACCAGTCGTTTCATTACAAGGCCCGATACACCGGCACTTAGAGTGATGTCGTGCACCGGGTAAATCAGCCCTGAAAAACTTTTGGCATGTGCGCCCAGCGGCAGCAGCAGTGCCAGGCAAAGCCAGAGCGGTCGGTGTGTGCGCTGCACAAGCGTGTGCAACAGATCCGTGATGGGCATGGTGGCTTATTGAAGTGTGGTGGCCTGGGTGGCGATTTGAATCTGATGCTCGCTGAGCAGGATGCCCTGCGTGTATTGCCAGGTGGCTAAGGCGATCTCAAAACGAATCTGGTTTTCCAAAAGTCGTTGCTGGGCCTCCGTCAGATCAACCTGTTTTTGGATCAGGCTGCCGAGTAAGCCAACGCCGAGTTGGTGGCGTTGCCGCTCGTTGTCGAAAAGGGTTTGTCGCAACGTGACTTCATCATGGCTGGCGATGAGCACCGTACGCGTCTGAATCAGGTCGCTGTGGCGTACAGCCAGGTCATTGGAAAACGAGTTTTTGATGGCGACCAGCTCCAGTTCTGCCTGTGTCAGGCGGGTACTCTGGGCCAGAAATTGTTGTTGTGCTTTTTGATTGTTCTTTAGTGGTAATTCAATATTGACACCAAAGTACCAGTCGGGGTAACTGCTTTGCTCGGCGGTAGCCCGAGCAGCCTGTACCTTGTTGTCGTAACCCGTGCCACTGTAACCAAGCACAAAGTCAGCCTGTGGGTGCATCTGGTTTTTTGCATAGTTGAGCCGGGTCTGTGCCTGCTCAAATTTTAGTTGAGCAATCTGGTACGGCGGCCACAAATCAAGGGCAGGCTCTGGTGTCGCAGGTGCTTGAGCCAGCGTTGAATTGGTTGGTTGCAGCCGTGGCCGCGTTGACAACGAGGTGCTTTCATTCCAGGTCACGTTCAGCGCAATGGCCAACTTGCCTTGGGCTTCGCGCAGGGCCTGCTGGCTGCGTATGACCTCTGCCTGGCGATTTAGCAAGACCCCTTGTACTTCAAGGGTTGAGCTGGCCGGCAGCTTGCCAGCCTCGATGCGTGCCTTGGCATCTGCAAGCAGAGCCTCCGTGCTCGTGTAAGTGCTGCGGCGTAACGCTAGTGTGGCCTCGGCGCGGTACAACTGCCAGTAAAGGCTGAGTCCATCAATGCCAGCTTTGAGGGTTTGCTGGTTAAGCTGCTGTAACGCAATTTTATGTTCCAGTTCCGCCACGCGGCGGTCGGTCTCGGTCACACTGCGCCCGGCGTTGCGCAGCAGTGGCTGCTTGAGCGTGAGGTTCAGCAGCGTGTTGTATTCGGTGTCATATTTTCCGCTGTTGTATTGCGGAATCAGGTTATTGGTCTTTTTTGCGATTTTGTAGCTAAGGCTGAACTCGCTGCCCCAGGGTAACTTATTACGAATGCCAAATTCGTTTGTCTGGCCAGTTTCTTCAAGGATTGCGGTACCCGTTGTCGCAAAGTTTTGTGTGCGCTCGTCGGCGGTCCGCTGCCTGCTGCGGCCTTCTTCACGTATACCCATGAAAAAAATGGTTTCGTACATGCCAGCTTCGCCCTGCATCAAGTAGCGAGCCACCTCGGAGCTTAGCTGGCTGTACTGTACTTCTACACTGCGCTGAACCAGCAGCTGCAAAAAGTCCTGCTGGTTTAGCGCAGCCAGTCGGAGCAGTTGCCCCGCGGCTGGCGCAGTTTGCGCCATGGCAGCAGGCAT
>JBIJDQ010000105.1:0-7136 GCA_044344025.1 Rhodoferax sp. | reverse complement strand
GTGAGCTTATTCCGGCTGCGGTGGACGAGGTTGGCAGCCCCACCATCCTTGCCACACTGACCGTCATTGCCGCCTTGTTGCCTATGGCCTTTGTGAGTGGGCTGATGGGTCCCTACATGAGCCCGATTCCGATCAACGCCAGTTTGGGCATGGCCATTTCCCTGGCCATTGCCTTCACCGTGACCCCCTGGTTGGCTCTGAAACTGATGCGCCAGCACACCCATGGCGATGCAGCGCCTGCTGTAGCGGCAGGCCTGGGCCCCAAGCTGCAGCGCTTGTTCACCTGGGTGTTGACCCCATTTTTGAACAGTGCCAAAAAACGCTGGTTGTTGTTGCTGGGCATTCTGGTGGCCCTGTTGCTGTCGGTGGGATTGACGCTGGTGCAGTGGGTGGTGCTGAAAATGCTGCCTTTCGACAACAAAAGCGAGTTTCAGGTGGTGGTGGACATGCCAGCTGGCACGCCGCTTGAAAACACCGCAGCCACCTTGCATGAGTTGGGTGCCTACCTGGCGCAGCAACCCGAGGTGTTGAATTTGCAAGCCTATGCGGGGACGGCATCACCCATCACCTTCAACGGCTTGGTGCGGCAATACTACCTGCGCGCCGATGCCGAGCAGGGCGACCTGCAGGTGAATTTGGTGGACAAGCAGCACCGCAGTGACAAGAGCCATGCCATTGCCCAGCGGTTGCGCCCTGAACTGGAGAAAATTGGCCTGCGCCATGATGCGAGCATCAAGGTGGTGGAGGTGCCACCTGGTCCGCCGGTGATGTCTCCTCTGGTGGCCGAGGTTTATGGCCCCGACGAGGCGGGCCGCCAGGCTTTGGCCATGCGTATTGCGTTGGCATTTGCCGCCACACCTGACATTGTGGGCGTAGACACGTCGCTTGAAGAAGATGCACCACGCACCTACTTGCGTGTGCGTCGTCAGCGGGCTGAGTCACTAGGTATTCCGGTGGCGATGGTTGCGCAAACGGCGGCCATGGCGCTGTCGGGCGTGGATGCGGCTTACCTGCACGATGGTCATACCAAATACCCGGTGCCAGTGCGCTTGCAATTGCCCCTGCGGGACCAGGTCGGCCTGGATGCCATTCTGGCAATGCCGCTGCGTGCAGCCAATGGCCAGATGGTGCCCCTGTCTGAATTGGTGCAGGTCGAGCAGGGCATCATTGACAAGCCGTTTTTCACCAAAGACTTGCAGGGCGTGAGTTACGTGTTTGGTGACATGGCCGGCAAACTGGATTCCCCCTTGTACGGCTTGTTTGCCATTCGCAGCAAGCTTAAAGATGCCGCTTTGCCCGGCACCGGTGAGTTGGGCGAGTATTGGATCAACCAGCCCTCAGACCCGTATCGCCAATACGCCGTGAAGTGGGACGGTGAATGGCAAATCACCTACGACACCTTCCGCGACATGGGGGCCGCTTATGGTGTGGGGCTGATCTTGATTTACCTGTTGGTGGTGGCGCAGTTCAGGAGTTACCTGACCCCACTGGTGATCATGGCACCGATTCCGCTGACCATCATTGGGGTCATGCCGGGTCACGCATTGCTGGGTGCGCAGTTCACCGCCACGTCCATGATCGGCATGATCGCGCTGGCGGGCATCATCGTGCGCAACTCCATTTTGTTGGTGGACTTTATTGAACTGCAGGTCTCGCAGGGCATGGCCTTCAAGGACGCGGTGGTGCAGTCGGCGGCAGTGCGTGCCCAGCCGATTGCACTGACCGGGCTGGCCGCCATGATCGGGGCCTTTTTTATCCTGGACGATCCGATCTTCAACGGGCTGGCAATTTCCCTGATTTTTGGCATTTTGGTGTCCACCCTGCTAACTCTGGTGGTGATACCGGTGCTTTACTACGCGCTTTACCGCAAGCGCATGGAAGCCTGATTTTGTTTTTTTAAGGAGTAAACGAGATGACCGTACAACGTTATATTTTGGTTTTTGCTGGGCTCTTCATCATGATTTCCCTGGCGCTGGGGGTTGAAGGCAGTCCGCTGTTCGTCAGCAAGTGGGCGCTGGCCTTCACGGCCTTTGTGGGGGCCAACCTGTTTCAATCGGGGTTTACCAACTTTTGTCCCTTGGGCATTATTTTGAAAAAGCTTGGGGTGCCTGAGTCGCAAATTGGCTGCGCCAAATAGGGGTTTTGTATGACCGTTTTGATGAACGATACCTCGCGCACTGAAGTGCTTAACCGCCTGCGCCGGGCCGAAGGCCAGATTCGCGGTGTGCAGCGCATGATTGAGGAAGGGGAGAGCTGCCTGAAGATCGGGCAGCAATTCTCAGCCGTTCGCAAGGCGCTGGACAGCACCTATTTGCGCATGACCATGTGTTTTATGGAGCAGGAACTGGCCACCTGTCTGCGCCCGGACGACACCCAAAAGGCCGACCTGGATGTCATGCTCAAGGACATGGAGACCCTGTTGACCCGGATGGGTTGATTTTTTAGATCAAATCGGCTTATAGTGCTTGTCAGCAGGATGTTAGTAGCTACATTAATGATATCGATATTGTGACAGGGATCAACTGGCGATGACCCCGCCACCCAGGCAGACCTCGCCGTCATACAGCACGGCAGACTGTCCAGGTGTCACGGCCCACTGCGCCTGGGTAAAACCCAGTTTGAAACAGTCGGCCATGCTTTCCAGCAGCGTGCAGGGCGCATCGGCCTGGCGGTAACGTGTCTTGGCAGCCAGCAGGCCTGCACAGGGCGCACTGCCCGCCACCCAGCTTGCATCTTGCGCGGTCAGTTCAGTGGACAAAAGCCAGGGATGGTCGTGGCCTTGCACCACCCAAAGCGTGTTGCGCGCCATGTCTTTTCGGGCCACAAACCAGGGCGCATGGTCACCACCACCACGCTGTGCGCCTTTTGCCTTCAGGCCGCCAATGCCTAGGCCCTGGCGTTGGCCCAGTGTGTAAAAGCTCAAGCCAACGTGTTCGCCAATGGTCTGGCCCTTGTCGTTCTTGATGGGGCCGGGTTCTTTGGCGATGTAGCGGTTTAAAAAGTCGCGAAACGGGCGCTCACCAATGAAACAAATGCCGGTGGAGTCTTTCTTCTTGGCATTTGGCAAACCAATTTCCAGGGCGATGCGGCGTACCTCGGTCTTGTGCAACTCGCCGACCGGAAACAAGGTGTTGACCAATTGGGCTTGGTTGAGCCGGTGCAAAAAGTAACTCTGGTCCTTGCTGGGGTCAAGTCCTTTAAGCAGTTCGTGGCGCTGGGTAAGGGCATTGAACCGAACCCGCGCATAGTGGCCAGTGGCTATTTTTTCAGCCCCCAGGCGCATGGCATGGTCCAGAAAGGCCTTGAACTTGATCTCGGCGTTGCACAAAATATCGGGGTTGGGGGTGCGCCCGCTGCTGTACTCGCGCAAAAAATCGGCAAACACCCGGTCTTTGTACTCGACGGCAAAGTTGACATGTTCAATCTCGATGCCAATCACATCGGCCACGGCGGCGGCATCCACAAAGTCAATGTTGGAGGTGCAGTAAGCGCTGTCCTTGTCACCGTCAGGCCCGGCGGTGCGATCGTCGTCTTCCCAGTTTTTCATGAAGATGCCAATCACTTCATGGCCTTGCTGCTTGAGCAGCCAGGCGGTCACGGCCGAATCCACGCCGCCACTCAGGCCCACCACCACGCGTTGTCGTTTACTGCCCGTGTTCATGATGCACCACCCGCAGTGGGCTGCAGCAGACCCACACTGGGGTCGGTATAAACCACAGCCAGCGGATAACGCTGACCGCTGAGGTAATCTTCCATGCACTGAAGAACAAGTGGGCTGCGGTGACGGTCTGCGCAGGCACGCACCTGCTCAGGCGTGAGCCACAGGGTGCGCACAATGCCGGTGTCAAGGCTGCACCCGGCTTGAATGGCCCCAAGCTGGCCACAAAACGCAAAGCGCAGGTAGGTCACGTCTTCAGCCGAAGCCTGACTGTGGGCAGGGCGCTGAAAACGCGCCAAATAAACCCCCAGTAAATGCGTCGGTTTAAATAGGTACGTGGTTTCTTCCAAGGCTTCCCGGGCGCAGGCCATCACCGGGCTCTCGCCCTCATCCAAGTGCCCTGCCGGGTTGTTTAGGCGCAGCCCTTCAGGGGTGTGCTCTTCCACCAGCAAAAATTTGCCATTCAGTTCAATGATTGCGGCCACAGTGGCGCTGGGTTTCCATCGGATTGTCATGGTTGAATTATCCGCAGGTTTGACCGCTGACGAGTATCTGACGCAGATCAAGTCAATCGCGTTTTTTGTGCACGCCTCAAAAAAACTGAGGTAAGCTTCGAGAGTTTTGTTGTTTGTCCCAATACCTAGACGAGGAGTCGCCCCATGCAAACTGGTGCAAAAACTGAGGGCTTGGCGGGTAACACCGTTGCAGCTGCCTCCATTGACGAGCCCAAAGTGGCGCAACGCATTGGCGTGCCACGCGAAGTTTTTCCTGGTGAAAAACGCGTGGCTACTGTGCCCGATGTGGTTGAAAAGCTGATCAAGCTCGGTTTCAAGGTCGCCATCGAATCCGGCGCGGGTGAATTGGCTAATTTCAGCGACGAAACCTACCGCGCTGCAGGTGCAGAAGTCATCAATGGGGCCACTGCACTGTGGGCTGCCTCCGATATAGTGTTCAAGGTGCGTGGCCCAACCCCTGAAGAGGTCGCGCTGATGCACGAAGGTCAGGCCTTGATCAGTTTCATCTGGCCCGCGCAAAACCCGGACCTGATGCAACAACTTGCCGCCAAAAAAGTGACCGTGCTGGCCATCGACGCGCTGCCACGCACCTTAAGCCGCGCCCAGAAGATGGACGCACTGACCTCCATGGCAGGTGTCAGCGGTTACCGTGCCGTGATTGAGGCCGCCAATGCATTTGGGCGCTTCTTCAACGGCCAGATCACTGCTGCGGGCAAGGTGCCGCCAGCCAAGGTCTTTATTGCCGGTGCGGGCGTGGCCGGTTTGGCGGCCATTGGCACCGCTGCCAGCCTGGGCGCCATCGTTCGTGCCAATGACACCCGTGCCGAAGTGGCCGACCAGGTGGTGTCTCTGGGCGGCGAGTTCGTCAAGGTGGATTACGTCGAAGAGGGCTCTGGTGGAGGCGGCTACGCCAAGGTCATGAGCGAAGGTTTCCAGCAGGCCCAGCGTGCGATGTACGCAAACCAGGCCAAGGAGGTGGACATCATCATCACCACCGCGCTGATTCCTGGCAAACCGGCCCCAAAGCTAATCAGTGCCGAAATGGTGCAAAGCATGAAGCCCGGTAGCGTGATTGTGGACATGGCCGCCGAACAGGGTGGTAACTGCGAGCTGACCGTGCCCGGTGAAGCGGTGGTGCGCCACGGCGTGACCATCGTGGGTTACACAGACCTGGCCTCGCGTCTGGCCAAGCAGTCGTCCACGCTGTACGGCACCAACCTGTTTCGCCTGACCGAGGAGCTGTGCAAGACCAAGGATGGGCGCGTCTTCGTCAACATGGAAGACGATGCCATTCGCGGCCTGACTGTCATCAATCAGGGCAACGTGACCTGGCCGCCACCGGCACCCAAAGTGGCACCAACGCCACCGCCCGCAGCCCAATCTGCGGCTGCACCTGCTGCGAAAAAGGCACAAGGCCATGGTGCTGCCAGTGAGCCTATGGCAGGCAGTAGCCTGGCCATTGTGTTTGGTGTGGCAGCCGCCTTGTTCTGGCTGATTGGCGCGAATGCACCAAAAGAGTTTTTGTCGCACTTCACGGTGTTCGTGTTGGCCTGCTTTGTGGGCTATATGGTGGTTTGGAACGTCAAACCCGCCCTGCACACGCCGCTGATGAGTGTCACCAACGCTATCAGCAGCATCATCGCGATTGGTGCTTTGGTACAAATCTCCCCGCTGGCCAATGCGGTTGACCGACCCAATAGCCTGATCACCTGGGTGGCAGCTGCGGGCATTGTGCTCACGGCCATCAACATGTTTGGCGGCTTCGCCGTGACCCAGCGCATGCTGGCCATGTTCCGTAAATAAGAGGAGGCAACACATGTTTACTGCAGAAATTGCAACGGTTGCTTACATTGGCGCAACCATTCTTTTTGTTTTGAGCCTGGGGGGCTTGTCCAACCAGTCAACCGCCTTGCGCGGCAACCTGTACGGCATGGTCGGCATGACCCTGGCGGTGTTGGCCACGGTCTTTGGTCCGCAGGTCACGCTGGCTGGTTTGCCCTGGATCGCTGGTGCGATGCTGATCGGGGGCTCAATTGGTTTGTATGCAGCCCGCACGGTCCAAATGACACAGATGCCCGAACTGGTGGCGTTGATGCACAGCATGGTGGGTCTGGCTGCCATGTTGGTCGGCATTGCCACCTTTATCGACCCTGAAGCCTCAAAGGGTTTTGTGGGTGCTGCCAAGTCGATTCATGAAATGGAGATTTACATCGGCATTCTGATCGGTGCGGTCACCTTTTCCGGTTCTATCGTAGCATTTGGCAAGCTTTCTGGCCGCATCGGTGGCAACCCCCTGTTGTTGCCAGGGCGGCATTGGATGAATCTGGCAGGCCTGCTGGTGGTGATCTGGTTTGGCCGTGAGTTCATGAACGCGCACAGCATCGCCGACGGCATGATGCCGCTGGTCGTGATGACCGTGATTGCCTTGCTGTTTGGCATCCACATGGTCATGGCCATTGGTGGGGCTGACATGCCCGTGGTGGTGTCCATGCTCAACAGCTACTCGGGTTGGGCCGCTGCGGCCACCGGTTTCATGTTGTCAAATGACCTGTTGATCGTGACCGGTGCCTTGGTGGGCTCCAGCGGCGCGATTCTGTCTTACATCATGTGCAAGGCGATGGCGCGCAGTTTCATCAGCGTGATTGCCGGTGGCTTTGGCACCACAAGTGCTTCGCCAAAACCAGCGGGTGGTGCCGCCCAACCGGCTGGCGAGGTGATTCCGGTCAACGCTACCGAGACGGCTGAGCTGCTGCGTGAAGCCAAAAGCGTTGTGATTGTTCCGGGTTATGGCATGGCGGTGGCACAGGCCCAGCACACCGTGTACGAAATCACCAAATTCCTGCGTGAAAAAGGTGTGAACGTGCGCTTTGGCATTCACCCGGTAGCCGGGCGCATGCCAGGCCATATGAATGTGCTGTTGGCTGAGGCCAAAGTGCCGTACGACATCGTCTTCGAGATGGATG
>JBIJDQ010000104.1:0-7153 GCA_044344025.1 Rhodoferax sp. | reverse complement strand
CAAGAGTAGTGGTAGCAAGTGATGCACCGAGAAATGCAACTGTCACGAAGTGAGAAAGTTTCATGATTTGTTCCTTGTTAATGTTTCGATCTGGTCTGCAATCGCAAGCGTTTTTAGCTCAAACGAACCCTTACAAAAAACAGAACTGGATTGCCCGACTGATGCCAGTTTCCTGACCCGGTAGAAACGCGTCTGTTCGGTAACGCACATACTGGCATGTTTAGGTTCTCCTTTGCTCAACGAATGTGCATTTCCGGAAAGACGGCCTTAACCAGATGCACCAGACTGGACGTAGCGAGTTAGTACCTCTCGGCGTGGCCTGAAAGCTCGACCTGTAACCCTGGTCATCAAAAAAGTCGGGGTTACCTCTTTTTTAGATGCGCTGGTCTGCCGGAGCGAATCGAAGCGCGCCGTTGGTCATTTTCAGTCGCTCATATAGACGAAATCATCGTCACGTGGTTGGCCGTTCTGCACAAAAAATCAATGGCCGGTACAGAACTGGCAGATCTTCAACTTAAGCACCTGCTTTGGGTCTTGAAGAGTCATCTACCGTCGGTGGGTGTCGGGCGCCAAGGCGGATGTCAGCTCAGGAGAAATTTGTAAACCCGGATCACAGCGAAAGCCTGCCGCCACGAATGACTATTGATCGAGGATCCAGCGCACCATGTTTCGGATCTTTTCCGGGTTCTCGCCGGCGATGCACTTGTGAACCATGGTGTTTTCGTCTGGCATCACCGACACCTCGTGGCTCGTCAGGTGCGCGTACAGATCGGCTTCGGCATTGGGATTGCCCTGGTACCTCTTTGCCACGGCTTTGAAGGTTGGGCCTGACTTTTTCTTGGTCAAACTGTGGCAGGCAAGGCAGTGATCCTTCTTCGCCATACCCTTGGCCACCTCCACATCGCATAACTGCCCGGAGGCTGTCCTGGTGACGGGCGCGCAGGCGCTCACGGCCACAGCCAGCAGAGTGGCGTTGAGCACCTTGAGGGTGAGTTGAATGTTGCGTTTCATGGTGAACCTCCGTTCGTAGATAAACTGCTATCGTGTATCTCGCCAGACCGGAACACAGAACCGACGGACGGTGAGGCATGTGGCGGCGAGGCTAGACACGATGCCTTAGCCTTGATGATTTCCTCCAAGACGTTGTCATTCAAGATAGAAATCCCGCCGTCGGTCGCCCCTTTTTGTGTTGGTCTAGTGTTTCCGTCCGAAGTGGCTGTCGTGGTCAAACCAAAGTTCGGGCGGCAACACCGATTCAACAGCGTGAGTATGTTGATGTCTGTGCGCTGGCGCACACAGATGATCTGAGGATTGAGGCGTTTGAGGTTTTTTGGAAGCGGATTTGAGGCGCTTTGTCAGTTCTGATGACAGCTTTGGATAGACCAGTTCGGAAATTCGACTGACCAGATTGGGTCTGTTGAAGTCAGCCGCCAAAATTTTGTCCCGTTTTCACTCAACGGGCTCCAGTTGCCTGAAAGGCACCACACGGGAGCAACCGCTTTGGCCCAAGGCTTCACCCGACTCAGATGGCAATCTGAGTCGATGACCAAGCATCGACGCTACCTGTCCAATTTACTGAGCGTGACCTTGTGTTTAGGCTTTTCCAATCTTGTGTGTCATTGCAAGTCCGAGCGGCAGCATCGCTCGATACAAGGTCGATGCCGATACACGACAATCGCCCCCCTTCCCGAAAATACCATGCATACCAAAAATTTCTCCATCTTCCCTGTCCTCTTGGCAATCGCCGCTGGCACCATGCTTCCTAGTCCGGCGTCGTTCGCCGCTGGACACCACGCAACCAAGCCCGTGTCTCCAAAGAAGGCTGCGGCCGCCGTGAGCACCATGGCGCCACTTGCTGCGCAGACCGCTTTGGCGGGCAGCCCACCGGCGTTGCCCGCCAAAGCATGGCTGTTGATGGACTTCGACTCCGGCGAGGTGCTCGCCTCGGCCAACGCTGACGAACCCTTGCCGCCTGCATCGCTCACCAAGATGATGACCAGCTACATGGTCGAGCAGGCGCTGCGCTCTGGCAAGCTCAAGCAAACCGATTTGGTCTCAGTCAGTCAGAACGCTTGGTGCCGAGGTTCGAGCACCGAGTCGTGCATGTATCTGCCGCTGAACAGCCAGGCCACGGTGATCGACATCCTGCGAGGCATCATCATTCAGTCGGGCAACGACGCGTCCAAGGCGATGGCCGGCTCCGAACAGGGCTTTGCCAAGCTGATGAATGCCGAAGCCCTGCGCCTTGGAATGACGCACACGCATTTCGTGAATCCCACAGGCCTGCCAGACCCGGCGCACAAGTCGTCTGCGCGTGACCTCGCTATCCTGGCGCGCGCCATCATCCACGACAGCGTTGACTATTACCCGATCTACGCGGAACGCGAGTTCAAGTACAACGGCATTAAGCAAGGCAACCGCAATGCACTGCTCTACACCGACTCCACCGTTGACGGACTCAAGACTGGCCACACCGAAGAGGCCGGCTACTGCCTAGTCACCTCATCCTCGCGCAACGGGATGCGCCTAATCACTGTGATCCTCAACACCAACAGCGCTCAGGCACGTGCTGACGAGACGCGATCGCTGCTCGGTTGGGGCTTCGGCAACTTCGAGAAGGTTACCCCGATTCAGCCAAACACAGTGGTCACGACGGCCAATGTCAGCTTCGGCAAGGCAGACACGGTCGCCGCGGGTCTGGGCGCACCGTGGAAATTAACCGTGCCGCGCGGATTACAAGTGCAGACCTCGATGGAGCTCAAGTCGGGCTTGGAGGCACCGGTGACCAAGGGCTCTGTGATCGGAAAGGTGGTCGCGACCTCGAACGGTAAGCCGATGGGCGAAGCCCCGCTCGTCGCTCAGGCTGATGTGGAACGCGCTGGCCTATTACTGAGCATGTGGCAGCACATGGCCAAATTGTTCGGAAAGTGAACGCTGGCAGAGCAGCGCCAACCCCAGCAGCGATTGCCCATATCGGGCCGGCATACGGACCATCTCGAATGACCGCAATTGCGGCATCTGAATTCTGGTGCGGAAGCCGTTGATGCCCATTCTCAATTCAAAAATGGCGTCCAGATACCCGCCAGTTGACCTAAGACCGCAGATGGCCATCACATGCCGACCACGGTCTCGAAATGCTTGCCCGATACTGGCCGTTGAACCCCACAATTGATGCTCGCCGGATTGACGGCGGAGCTCCTAAAAGCAGCCCTGCCTTTCACCTCGACGATATCTCACCGCCGACATCGGCCGAAAAGCCAGGGTCAGGTCGCCAGTTGGCCACCCAGGCGCCAACCTGCGCCGACGGCATGGGGCGGGCGATGCCGTAGCCTTGGGCCAGATCACAGCCAATTTTCATCAACAGTCTGCAATGGGCCGGGGTTTCGGCACCTTCCGCAATCACCCGGCGGCCAAACGCCCTGGCCAGGCCCAAAACGCCCTCAACAATTGCCAGATCTTCAGGGTCGTTGAGCATGTCGCGCACAAAAGACTGGTCTATTTTCAGCAGTTTGACTGGCAGGCGTTTCAGGTAGGTGAGGCTGGAATAGCCAGTGCCGAAATCATCGAGTGCAAACCCGATGCCCATTGCGGCGCACTCGTGGATCACCTTGGCCACTGAGTCAAGTTCGTCAAGCGCGCTGGTTTCCAGTACCTCCAGCTCTAGGTGATGGAGCGGCACCCTCGGGTGGGCATTCATTTGGGCTTTGAGCTTAGTTGAAAAATCGGGCTGCTGTAACTGGTACGCCGAAATATTGACACTGACCGGCAGGTCCAGCCCCTGGCCAGTCCATATTTCAATTTGTTGGAGCGCCGACTCGAGTACCCACTCGCCCAGCTGCAGGCTGACGGCATGGCCTTCTATTTCGGGCAGAAAACGCCCCGGTGCCAGCAAGCCCTTCTCGGGGTGTTGCCAGCGGATCAATGCCTCGGCACCGACCACTGCTCCAGTGCGCAGGTTGACCTGAGGCTGATAGTGCAGGACAAACTCCTGATCGGCCAGCGCCTGGCTAATGCGCTCCAGGGTTTCGTTGCGCACGCGCAAGCTGCGGTCGTGCTCGGCATCAAACAGGTGGTAGCGGTTTTTGCCCGCCAACTTGGCGCTGTACATGGCCTGGTCAGCCTGGCGCATCAGCTGGTCGGCATCGGTGTCGTCGGATTGGTGGTAAAAACTCACGCCAATACTGGCCGAGACTTTCAGGCTCATGCCGTCCAACAGCACGGGGCAGGAGGCAACGTCCAGCAAGCGGGTGATCAGTGCTACGCTGTCATTCACGTCCTGCAGATCGACAAACACCGCCACAAACTCATCGCCACCAAGGCGGGCAAAGGTGTCGCCCTCGCGCATCATGGCTTTGAACTGGGTGGCAAGCGCGGTCAGCAACTTATCACCCACAGTGTGACCATAGTGGTCGTTGACGAACTTGAAGCCGTCCAAGTCCAGATAGGCCATCGCCAGTTGCAGCCCGCGCCGTTTGCTTTGCACCATGGCCTGATCCATGCGTTCAGCCAGCAGCACCCGGTTGGGCAGGCCGGTGAGTTGGTCGTAGTGGGCAATGCGTTCCAGGTAGTGGTGGTGCTCTTTTTGAAAGCTGATGTCAGTAAAACTGCCCACCACGCGCAGCGGCTGACCCTGTGCGTCGCGTTCCACCACACGGCCACGGTCTTGCACCCAGATGGTTTTTCCATCTTTGCGTATGAGCCGGTGTTCGGAGTGGTAGGCAGCGCTGTTACCCTGCAGCAGATTCTCCAAGTGTTCGCGCACCAATTGCCGGTCGTCGGGGTGGATCATCGTCTCAAACGCGTCGACGGTTTCTGGCACCTCACCCACGCTGTACATCAGGGTTTCGTACCACTGGCGGTTGTGCACAACCTTGCCAGTGGGCAGATGCCAGTCCCAAATTCCTTCACGCGTGATTTCCATCACTTGCTGCAGGCGTTGTTCGCTCTCGGTGACCTGGCGCTGCGCCCGGATCACATCAGAGATGTCTTGTGCCAACACCAAAATCTGGTTCTGGCCATCAACGTTCTGGAAAGGCTTCTTGATGGAACGGTAGTGGCGAATCTCACCGGTGGCGGCATCGCGGCTGTCTTCATACACCACCTTGGCCTCGCCCTTGGCCATGATGTCCAGCACATTTTGCCGGAAGAACTCGGCCTGATCCTGCGGCACGCCAAAGTCACCGTCATGCTTGCCCACCATGGCCTGCGGTGTCGTGCCGTACAACCTGGCAACCGCACGGTTACCCAAAAGGAAATCACCCTTTTGGTCTTTCAAAACCAACGGATCGGGTATTTCGTCGATGATGGTGCGCAGAAAGGCCTCGCTGGCGCGCAGCGCACGCTCGGCCTTTTTCCGCTCGGCGATGTCGATGTCGATGCAATACATCTGTGGTTCACCGACGCTGCTTTTAAGCATCACGTGGCTGGAGTAAACCTCCACGGCCGACCCATCAGCCGCTTGCAGGGTCAGTTCGGCCGAAGGAATGGCTGGTCCGCCCTGCGTCCAGGCATCCACAAAGCCGACCACAGCTTGGCGCATGGGCGCGGGGATGATCAGGTCTTCAAGCTGGCGGCCCAGCGCCTGCTCACGCGTGTAGCCGTAGACTGTCTCGCTGGCCCGGTTCCAGTAAATCACACGGCGATTCTTGTCGTAGCCTTGCACGGAAATCGCTGGAAGGGCTTCAAAAATGGTTTTGAAGCGGTGTTCGCTTTCGATCAGCGCATCTTCCGCGCATTTGAGCTCTGTGATGTCCCGGGCAATGCCAAACAGCCCGATGATCTGGCCGTCGCCGTCGGCAATGGGGTACTTGCGGTTGTCCACCCAACCCTTGTGACCGTCATTGGCGAGGTACTGCTGCACCTCGTGGGCAATGTTGTCGCCGCCGAACACCTGCTTTTCCAACCGGTAATAAACATCAGCATATTCTTCTGGGAACACGTCGTAATCGGTTTGGCCGACCAAGTCTGTCCAGTGCTCAGAAGGATTGGTGATGGCCACCAGCGTTTGGCTGGCACCGCTGAAAACGTGGTTGCGGTCCTTGAAATAGATGAAGTCGTCGGTGTTCTCCATCATGGCCACAAAATTGGGCGTCAACAGTGCCGAGTCTGGCTGGTGCAGCTCCCGGGCATCGGCCAGCTGCAAGCGCAGTGTGGGGAGCGGCTGGTTGGTGAGTTCCAGCACGTATTGGCCCCGGATACAACGGATGCGGCCGTCGGCATGGCGAATGCGGATGTTGAAGCTGCCGGTGGCTGGTGCAAGCGCTGGAGAAAACAGCTTGTCAACAATGTCCTGATCGTCCTTGTGGACCAGACTTGACCAACAAACGGCATTGCTCAAAAACTGCGCAGCGGTGTAGCCCAGCAAGCTCTGGACGGATGCGCTGGCCGATACAAACCTTGGGAGAGACTCCCGCGTGAACTGGATGTGGGTTTCCGGGTGGTGCGACATGTTGTTGATCTCCCGTCATGATTATGTGGGGTGACCAGAAATTTGAGAAGGCGGCGATGTCAGGTTTTTGCATCACAGAGCTTTCTAGTGTGTCGTCCAGCGCAAAAGCGCACCAGCCACTTTGCTCATACATGGCTGATGCCCTAGAACTTGTGCCGCGGTATTGCGTGCGGCAAGGGGTTGGGAGGTGTCTTGTGCCTGCGCACCTTTTTGCTTTGACAGCTTTTCTCCGTTGTCGCCGAGCAACAGCTGTGGATGCGGTTAAAGCGTCGACGGCAAGTTCGAGCCAGAAGTCATGGGATTTTCAGCCGTGAATGAAACCAGAGGTCTCAAAGCCGATCGTCACAGATGGTCAAATGGAGGTGCCCGTGTTATCGGGGTGTTCGACTAAAAGTCGACAACCAATAACCGCTCTTAATGACCGTTTCAGACAAGCAATTTGAACACCTGAAGGTCAGCAAGGGTCTGCTGCTGTCTTTCAAGTAGACCGCCTTTACGGTTTACCACAGCATTTCGTTTAAAACCTCGGTTTGCGTTTGATCAATATCCATGCCAAGTTGACAAACCAGGCAGAGCACCAAAGACCACCGGTGAAGGGTTTACAAGACCAAACGATCGCACTCGGTCAGCTTGTTTCAGGCGCACGTAACGCAGGTGACTGCCCGTGGCGCACGATGCTCCCGGTCAACTTCATCAAGAGTTCGG
>JBIJDQ010000103.1:0-7160 GCA_044344025.1 Rhodoferax sp. | reverse complement strand
CATGACAGCACCCACGCCAGAACGGCCGGCGGCACGGTGCAGGTCGTTCACAACGGCGGCAAACAACACGCCGTTTTCACCGGCTTTGCCAATGCTCGACACTCGGGTCAGCGGGTCTTGCAAGCCCTTTTTGATGGCATCTTCGGTTTCCCAGACGCTCTTGCCCCACAGGTGGGAGGCGTCGCGCAGCTCGGCCTGGTCGTCGTTGACATACAGGTAAACCGGCTTGTCAGACTTGCCCTCAAAAATGACCATGTCCCAACCGGCCATCTTGAACTCGGCACCCCAATAGCCGCCCGAATTCGAGCAGGCAATGGCACCAGTGAGCGGACCTTTGGTGATGACGGTGTAGCGCCCACCGGTCGATGCCATCGTGCCCGTGAGGGGACCGGTGGCCCAGATAATTTTGTTGTCAGCAGACAACGGGTCAACAGTGGCATCGACTTCTTCGACCAGGTACTTGGTACCCAAGCCGCGCGAACCAATGTAACTTTGTGCCCACTCCATATTGAGGGGTTCAGACTTGACAGTACCGGCGCTCAAGTTAACGCGGAGGATTTTTCCAGCCCATGACATAGTGATGTCTCCTAAATGTTTGGCGTGTTGATTTCAGGCAGAGGCGGTTTGATTGCCGAGCTTGTCAGCCCACTGTTCCATCTTGCCCAAACCGGTCCAGTTGGCATCAATGAAAGTGATGGCTGCCGTGGGGCAAGCCTCAGCGCAAGCGGGCTCACCGCCGCACAGGTCGCACTTTTGAACCTTGCCAGTCTCTTGAACGTAGTTGATGGTGCCAAACGGGCAGGCAATGGTGCAAACCTTGCAGCCCACGCAGGTGGACTCGTTGACCACTTTGGCACCGGTGAGCTTGTCCACCGTGATGGCTTCTACCGGGCAGGCATGCAGGCACCAGGCTTCGTCGCACTGGGTGCAGGTGTAGGGCACTTTCTTGCCGGTGTGGTGAAAGTTGAATACCTTGATGCGCGATTTGGCGGTGGCGAAGGTGCCATAGTTCTCGAAAGAACAGGCCATTTCGCACTGCAAACAGCCCGTGCATTTGTCTGCGTTGATGTGCAACACCTTTTGCATGTGTGTGTCTCCTGTGGGTGAATAAAACTAAACGGCACCTATGCAATGCCATTCCTATGAAATTATCTGCATAGCGATTGTTGGAGCTTGTCGGCCATTGACACCTAGGACAAACCCTAGGCAGCATGGGGGCAAACTCACTAATTCTCAAAATGAGACAAACACGGGTAAACGGACAGTGGTGAAAAGTGCGCTAAATTCGACCCTCACAGCACACGCCATGAACGCCACCGCACCTATCCCAAGCCCCTCTGGCCCAACACCCCGGCTGGCACACATTGCCCAGGCGCGCCATGCCCTGATGCAAGGCGGCCAACCACTGGCTCCCGGTTGGGTCGCCCCCTGGGTTGAGAGGTCCTGGCAACGCTGTCTGGGCCAGGGGTTGCAGCCGGACACCCAAGTGGCGTTCCAGCAGATCAGCGCCCCCTTGCTGCGCCACACGCTGGAAGAAAACCACAGCCTGATCCAGGCCGCGCAACCCATTCTTCACAGTTTGGCGCGGGCCATTGTCAACACCCGGTACTTTGCCATCCTGACCAATGCCAACGGGGTGGTGGTAGACGCCTGTGGGGCCATTGACCACTCGGACCGGCGCGCCCACCTGATTACCCAAATAGGCACTGACCTGTCAGAGCGCAGCATTGGCACCACCGCCATTGGCACGGCGCTGGCCGAATTGCAGCCGGTCTGGCTGCACCGGGGCGAGCACTTTTTTGACACCACCTCAAGCTACAGCTGCGCAGGTGCGCCGCTGTTTGGCCCTGATGGCGCCTGTGTGGGCATGCTGGATGTGACCGGGGTGGATGTGCAGGAGCGACCGGAGCTCAAACACTTGGTCATGCAGTCGGCCAGCAAAATCGAAAACGCGCTGGTCTCCGCGCAAACCCATACCCTGATGTTGCGACTGAACTGGCCAGGCAATGCACTTGGGAGCGATGCCGACAGCATTTTGTGCATGGATACCGAGGGCTGGATCACTGGCGCCAACCCGGTGGCGCGCCAAATGGTGCCTGGCCTGGCCACACCTGGCCAGCCCACAGTGCATGTCAGCGAAGTCTTTGGCCTGCCGTTCGAGCAACTGTTTGATGCCGCCAAAAACCCGAACAAGCTGCTGGAATTGCCGCTTTGGAGCGGCTTGCGCTTGCAAGCCCTGGCCATTACCCGTAACGCCAATGCGCAAAGCCTGCAAGCCAAATCCTACGCACCCGCCTTGGCACTGCGTGACGTGGAAGCGGCCATGATCCGCAAAGCGCTTGACGATGCCCGTGGCAATGTGGGTCAAGCGGCACAAGCCCTGGGCATTGGCCGCGCCACGCTGTACCGCAAGCTGGGGCAAAAGCCAACGTGACAACCCAGCAGGTGGTCACCACGAATGGGTACTTTTAAAACCTTAGAGGGCTTGGAGTTTTTGATGAAATTTTCTGACAAAACAGGGGTAATCAGCACAGTAATGCTGACCTGTTCTTCCGCCTGTCTGGCCGCCGAAGCTCACCTGGCGGTTGCCGCCAACTTTGCCGAACCCATGAAGGCTGTGGCAGCCGTGCTGGAAAAAACCACCGGTCACACGCTCAAGGTCACACTGGGTGCCACCGGCAAGCTTTACGCCCAGATCAAAAATGGCGCCCCTTTTGACGTGTTTCTGGCCGCCAACACCACAGCGCCTGCGGCACTTGAAAAAGATGTCCTGGCCAAACCGGCCAGCCAATTTACCTACGCCATTGGCAAGCTCGTGCTGTGGTCAGCCGACGTGGCAAAAGTCGATGCCAAGGGCGAAGTGCTCAAAAGTGGAAGCTTTCGCAAAATTGCTTTTGCATCGCCCAAAGTCGCCCCTTACGGCGAAGCCGCCGTACAGGTGATGAAAAAAATGGAGCTAACGGCTGCATTGACACCCAAACTTGTGCAAGGCGAAAGCATTGGTCAGACTTACAGCTTCGTTCACACCGGCAATGCCGAGATTGGCTTTGTGGCGCTGTCACAGGTGCTTGAAGGTGGCAGGCTCAAAAGCGGCTCGATGTGGGTGGTGCCACAAAGTCTCTACAGCCCGATCCGGCAAGATGCTGTGCTGCTGCAACGCGGTGCCAACAACCCGGCAGCCGTGGCGCTGGTGGGTTTGCTGCAAAGCCCCAACATCAAGGCCCTGATTCGCTCTTACGGCTACGACATCTGAACGCAGTAAAACTCAAGCCATGCTGACCACCTCTGACCTGCAAGCCATTGGCCTGACGCTGCAAGTGTCGGCACTCACCACGGTGATTTTGCTGTTGCTGGGCACGCCGCTGGCCTGGTGGCTGGCGCGCACCCGGTCATGGGTAAAAAAACCGCTGGGGGCACTGGTGGCCCTGCCGATTGTGTTGCCACCTTCCGTGCTGGGGTTTTACCTGCTGGTGCTCATGGGACCGCAAGGCACTGTGGGCCAGTGGACGCAGGCGCTGGGCTTGGGGGTGTTGCCGTTTACCTTTGCAGGCCTGGTGGTGGCATCGAGCTTTTACTCGCTGCCCTTCATGGTGCAGCCCTTGCAGAACGCTTTTGAGGCCATGGGCACACGCCCGCTGGAGGTGGCGGCCAGCCTGCGCGCCTCGCCGCTAGATACCTTCTTCAGTGTGGTGGTGCCGCTGTGCAAACCTGGCTTTGTGACCGGCACGATCATGTGTTTTGCCCACACCGTGGGTGAGTTTGGTGTGGTGCTGATGGTGGGTGGCAACATTCCCGGTGTGACACGCGTGGTGTCGGTGCAGATTTACGACCATGTCGAGGCCATGGAGTATGCCGATGCGCACCGACTGGCCGCCGTGATGCTGGGCTTCAGTTTTGCCGTGCTGCTGGCGCTTTACATGTACAACGGGGCGCGGCGCAAAGAGGTTGGCGCATGAGCCCCACGCCCGGCCTGACCCTGCGTGCCCGCTTGGAGCGAAGCGGCTTCACGCTGGACCTCGACCTGGCCCTGCCCGGCCACGGCATCACCGCGCTGTTTGGCCCGTCCGGCTCGGGCAAAACCACGGCCTTGCGCGTGCTGGCCGGGCTTGAACCTGGCGCGGTGGGCCAGATCAGTGTGCAGGGCGAGGTGTGGCAAGACAGCGCCCAAGGCACTTTCAAACCGGTTCACCACCGCGCGCTGGGTTATGTGTTTCAGGAGGCCAGCCTGTTTGAACACCTCAACGTGCAAGGCAACCTGCAATACGGTTTCAAACGCACACCCGTCTCAAAGCGCCAGCAAAATTGGGACCACACGGTGGACTTGCTGGGCATTGGGCATTTGCTGGCGCGTTGGCCACACGAACTCTCTGGCGGTGAGCGCCAGCGCGTGGCCATCTGCCGGGCGCTGGCCACCAGTCCGCGCCTGTTGCTGCTGGATGAGCCGCTGGCCGCACTGGATGCGCCCCGCAAGGCCGAGATACTGCCCTATCTGGAACGCCTGCAAACCGCGCTGCGCCTGCCCGTGATTTACGTCACCCACGCCATTGATGAGGTGGCCCGCTTGGCCGACCACCTGGTGCTGCTGGAGGCTGGCCGTGTTGTGGCGCAAGGCTCGACCGCAGAACTGCTCACCCGCCTGGACTTGTCCCTGGCCCATGGGGACATGGCAGGCGCGGTGCTGCAATGCCAAGTGGTGTCGCATGATGCGCACGACCACCTCACGCTGGTCCGCTTTGCCGGTGGTGAATTGACGGTGACCCGGCAAAGTACAGCCCCGGGCGAAAGCCTGCGCGTGCGGGTGGCAGCGCGCGATGTCAGCCTGACCTTGCAGCGCCAAAGCGACACCAGCATCCTGAACATCCTGCCCTGCACGGTGGTCGCAGTATCACCCGACGGCCCCGGCCAAGTGATGGTGGCGCTGCAAGCGTGCGACACACCCCTGTTGGCCCGCATCACCGCCAGGTCAGGCCAGGCGCTGGGGCTGATGCCCGGCAAAGCGGTGTTTGCGCAGGTCAAGGGGGTAGCGGTTCTGGGGTGACACTACTATTCATTCAATAGCTGTCAGCGCTTATTGGACGTGCGCTACAAGCCTTTTTTTCACATAACCATCAGGTTTATCCAGCATCCAGCCACTTGTGGAGGTGAGGTGACGGGTGACACGCCGCGCCGAAACACCCAGGGAGGGGTTGCTGTCCCACACCACAGCACCAAATCCGCCGCATTTGCGGCATCTTCCGGACCGTGACCTTGCAACATGGATCTGCCATTTGCTGCCGTTCAGTTAAAGTCCTTGGCCTCAGGGTGGGGGTTGCCCATGTCGAGCACTTCGCATCTCAAGAGGCATCGGTTCCCCAGTTGCTTGGTTTGAAAAAACATGATCTGGTACTTTTGGGGATCGCGGCTGATGCGGCTTGGCAAGCTGTGGCTTAAAAAATGAGGAAATCAATATGCTGTTAACTGATATCGCCGTCGAGCACACTCTGGTGTCCAAAAAGAATGGGGTTCGTCAGACTTATCTGCTGCATCCGTTTACCAACACGCAGCGAGATACGCTTGGTAAATTCGAGATCGTTCGTGACATCAGTGAGCCAGGGTTCAAAGTAGTTAAACGCTCAACCTTCGTGACGTTTCAACAATTGGCTGAGTTGTATTCGAAAGGCGTACTCGAAGAATTCGGGTTTTCCGTACGCATGTGTCCGGGTCAGGGCACGTACCCTAATGCGAATCCTGCAAAAAAGATACTGCCAACCAGCATCAGGCCTGGTTCACCGTTCGACCTGGCTGTTCAAAAGGTCGATGCCTCGAAACCTGCTAATCGCGAATTGAGAACAGCTTTGCTTCGCACTCACGTCAAACTTGAAGGGTAATGGCGCTAATTGATGGCCTGTCTACCGCTTAAAGCCAATCACTTATGGGAATACCTGTGAATCCATCCGTTGCCCATGCCGAACTCATCGCCACTTTCAAGCGGGCGCAAGCAGATGCTGCTCACAAGTTCGGATTGATCAAAACTGCTGCGAAAAAGGGGCCCAAGGCCGTCCAAGCGGCCACCGAAACAGCTGCAAAGGCAACAAAACGCAGGGACTCATATGCAAAGAAGCTCGATAGCCTGGGGGTGAGCCTCAAGGATTGAGCGCGGCATAGCGTATTGCCCGACACCAGTCTTTGGCGACTACCCCCAACTAGCCCCAAGCGACAGCAGCAACGCTGCGATCCGGGTTTACAAATTTCTCCAGAGCTGACATCCACCTTGGCACCCGACAGCCACCGACGGTAACGGACTCCTCAAGAACCCTACCTGACGTTCACCGGAGCCGCATGGACACCACCGGAAACTGGGAAAGCCGACCTTCGATTTCGCCGGCAGCAGTCATTCAGCGACGAATACCTACTTTTACGATTGGCCGACGGCACTACAGCGGACATCGGTCCGCCCGGAATGCACGCTCCATTCTCGACTCATGCACAATGCAATTTATACGGTTGAATTTTCCATCCGTTAACGGGACCCGGCCCTTGTTTCAGCCGATCAGTTATGAAAAAAATGGTCTCCGTTACCAGTTTCGCCATGGCCTCGGCCATTCTTGCTGTCGTGCTTGGCTTGTCGCCGTCGTCGTCGGCGGCGCAACCGCCAGAAAAGTCCTTCACGGACATGATCAACAAGTTCGCCCTGGCACCGTCGGGGGAGCCCGAGTCCGAGATGCTGGGCAAGGCGACTTTGGCCATTGGTTTTATCAAACGCATGGAGTTACTTCAAGCCAATAAGGCCATCAACGAAGCCTTGCAACTTGATGCCCGCAACTCGTATTTGCATTTTTTGAACGGGTTCATTTACCACTTGCAAGCCCGGCAAGGGGACTCACAAAAGAACGAAATGGCAATAGAGGGCTACCAGCAAGCCCTGCGGATTGACCGGAGCAACTGGATTGCCCAGGAGTTTTTGGGATTGGCCTACATGGATCTCAAAAAATTTGATCAGGCCAAAGGGCAGTTTTCTGAAGTGCTGCTGATGTCGCCCGACAGCACGGTGTCGCTCTACGGGCTGATGGTGGCCTCGTACCTGACGGGTGACGCCATCACGGCCTGTGCCATGGCCGATCAATTCAAAAAAACCACCACTGAGCTCAATGACGGCTTCATCCGCTCAAGCGTTTCGGTGT
>JBIJDQ010000117.1:0-6814 GCA_044344025.1 Rhodoferax sp. | reverse complement strand
GATGCCAGTTACAAGGTAGAGTTCGCCCGCATTTACCAGGACGGCATCAATGCCCGCAATGTCCGGGATGCCATTGCCACGTTTGAGCGTTCACTCATCACTCCGAACGCCCGCTTTGATCTTTTCCTGAAAGGCAACCAGGCCGCCCTGACCGAAGCTGAACAGGCCGGTTACCGGCTCTTCAAGCAAATTGGCTGCACCAGTTGTCACCAAGGCGCGGCCATTGGCGGCAACATGTACCAAAAACTTGGCATCATGGAAGACTATTTTGCGCAGCGCCCAAGCCGTGCCGCCGACCTGGGTCGTTTTAACCAGACCAAAAAGGAAGAAGATCGGCACTTTTTCAAGGTGCCCTCACTGCGCAATGTCGCCGTGACAGCGCCTTACCTGCATGATGCATCGGCAGCCACCCTGACCGACGCGGTGCAGGTGATGGCGAGGTACCAGCTGGGCAAAAACCTTGACGCCCAGGAGATTGCCAGCATCGTGGCCTTTTTGCACACCCTGACGGGCGAATACCTCGGTCGCCCACTTCAATGAAACGCTACCTGAAGCTTTTGCGCCTTGCGCTCACCAGCCACGCTGACGATGCGCGTCTTGTTGGGGTGGTACTTGCAGCCGGGCTGCTGGTAGGCCTGTTTTTGTTGACACAGCCCATCAATCTGCGCCGCAACAACATTTTGCTGAACCATTTCAGCCAGCTGCAAAGTGATGAAAGCCGTTTGGGCGAGGCGGTGTTGCGCCTGAGCTTTAACCTGTCAAACAATTACGATCAGGCGAATGCGCTGATGGCACAAATGCAGTCCACCGTGCAGGCCCTGCGCGAGGGCGAAGCCGCCACTGGCCTGCGTGAGGAGCCTGATTTTGTGCAGCAACTGCAGTTGCTCTCGCTGCGCCTGAACAACAAGCAAGAGGCGCTTGAACGCTTCAAATCAGCCAACGCGGTGTTGAAAAACTCGCTGCTGTACCTGCCTCACGCCCGTGACGATCTGGCCAGGGTGTTGCCCCGCGGCAGCGTGGTGCATGACCAAATTACTGCTTTGGTGGAGCAATTGCTGCTCAATCGGGCCAAAGGGGGACTGCTTGAACGAGGTAACCTGGCAGACCATGCCGCCGCCCTGTCAACAAGCAGCATCAGGCTGGCTGAACCCACCCAACACAAGATGCGCACCCTGATCAGCCATGCGCGGCAAATTGACGGGCTTGAGCGTCAGATGCCCAGCCTGGTGCAGCAGTTGACCAGCCCGGATGAAACCAACAGCCTGATGCAAAGCTACCGGAGCCACTTTGACCAGCGACAAAAAAACGCCGCTGTTTACCGGGTGTTTTTGCTGCTTGCCGCTCTGGCCTTGCTGGCCTATGCGCTGCGCACTTTCTTTCGTCTGCGTGACCAAACCAGCGACTTGGCACTGGCTGCCAGTGTGTTTGCCACGGCCTCCGAGGGCATCACCATCACCGACACCCATGGCCAGATTCTGGACGTGAATGCCGAATTCACCCGCGTCACCGGCTACGCGCGCGCCGAGGTGATCGGAAAAAATCCGCGTGTGCTGAGTTCCGGGCGGCAAGACGATGCGTTTTACAAAGCCATGTGGCAGGCCATCAAGGTCACCGGTCAGTGGCAGGGCGAAATCTGGAACCGACGGAAAAACGGCGAAATTTACCCGGAATGGCTCAGCATTCACGCCGCCACGACCGGGCGCAATGTGCAGCAGGAGATCACCCATTACGTGGCCACCTTCAGCGACATCTCTCAGCGCAAGAAGGACGAGGCCGAGATTTTTTTGCTGGCTTTTTACGATCCCTTGACCGCCTTGCCAAACCGGCGCCTACTCACCGACCGCCTGCGTCAGTTGCTGGCATCGCGTAGCCACGGAGTGGGCCAGGCGGCCCTGCTGCTGATTGACATTGACCACTTCAAGGCGCTTAACGACCTGAAAGGCAACACCGTGGGTGACCTGCTGCTTAACGAAGTGGCAAAAAGGTTGCTCTCATGTTCCCGCGAGGGCGATACGGTGGCCCGGCTTGGCAGCGACGAATTTGTGCTGCTGCTGCACAACCTGGGTTCTGGCCCCGGACAAACTGCGGCGCTGGCCAAGGTGGTAGGCGAAAAAATTCTCAAGGCGCTCAATCTGCCGTACTGGCTGATGGATTTTGAACACAGCTGCACTTGCAGCATGGGCGTCAGCCTCTCAGGGGCCAGCAGCAGCGCAGAAGAAATGCTGCAGCATGCCAGCACCGCCATGTACGAAGCCAAGGCGGCTGGTCGCAACACCCTGCGGTTTTTTGACCCGGCCATGCAGGCCGCTCTTGAAGCTCGCGCCAAGCTGGAGGCCGATTTGCGCCTGGCGCTGGTGCAGCATCAGTTCGCACTGCACTACCAAATTCAGGTCAATGCAGACGGGCGTGCCATTGGTGCCGAAGCGCTGATTCGGTGGTACCACCCTGAGAAAGGCCTTGTGTCGCCCGCGACGTTTATCCCTCTGGCCGAGGAAATCGGCTTGATTCTTCCATTGGGTCAATGGATTCTGGAAACCGCCTGCGCCCAGATTCAGGTGTGGGAAAGCCAACCCGACACCCGAGACCTGGTGTTGGCCGTGAACGTGAGTGCCCGTCAACTCAATGCCGCAGAGTTTATTGACCAGGTGGAGGCCGTATTGATGGCCAGCGGCATTGAGCCCCTTCATCTCAAGCTTGAAATCACTGAAAGCATGTTGCTGGTGGATGTGGAAAACGTGATCCGCACCATGCGCCAACTCAAGGCCATGGGGGTCAGTTTTTCAATGGACGACTTCGGCACTGGTTATTCGTCATTGCAATACCTTAAGCGCCTGCCACTTGACCAGGTCAAGATCGACCAGTCTTTTGTGCGCGACATCATGGCATCCAAGAGTGACCAAGTGCTGGTGGGCACCATTCTGGCCATGGCCGACAGCCTGAATTTAAGCGCCATTGCCGAGGGTGTGGAAACCCTGGCCCAACGTGACATGCTGGCCAGCAAGGGCTGTAGCAACTTTCAAGGGTATTTTTTCAGCAAGCCCCTGCCTGTTGAAGCTTTCAACACGCTTTTGAGCCAAAACCTGGCCAGCAGCTTGCCAGTGCAGCACTAAAACCCACCTGACCAGGTGCTGTAAGCGGCGTACCCTGGGCCGCCGTGAGAAAATGCTGTGTTATTTGATTACCGCAAGAAATACAGGATTTTCATCATGGAAGCAGAACGCATCAACGCCCTTGGCACCCAACTTACCGGTTTGACCGCCCGCACCCTCGATTTACGGGGGTATCTTTGACTACGATGCCAAGTTTGAGCGCCTGAGAACGGTTAACGCCTCGCTGGAAGACCCAACGGTCTGGAACGACCCCAAACGCGCCCAGGAACTTGGCCGCGAGAAAAAGGCGCTCGACGGCGTGGTGGTCACCATCAGCGACCTAGAAAGCGAGTTGTCTGACAACACCGAGTTGTTCGAGATGAGCAAAGACGACAACGACGAGGCTGGTCTGATCACCATAGAGGCCGAAGTGGCCAAACTTGAAGAGATTGTCAAGGGCCTGGAATTCCGCCGCATGTTCAACAACCCGGCTGACCCGCTGAACTGTTTTGTTGACATTCAGTCTGGCGCGGGTGGCACCGAGGCCTGCGACTGGGCCAGCATGCTGCTGCGCCAGTACCTGCGCTACTGCGAGCGCAAGGGTTTCAAGACCGAGATTGAAGACGAAACCCCTGGCGACACGGCAGGCATCAAAGGTGCGTCGTTCAAGGTGGAAGGCGAATACGCGTTTGGGCTGCTGCGCACCGAGACCGGTGTGCACCGACTGGTGCGCAAAAGCCCGTTTGACTCGTCTGGCGGGCGCCACACCAGTTTTGCCAGTGTGTTTGTTTACCCTGAGATTGATGACTCGATCGAGATCAACATCAACCCCAGCGACGTGCGCACCGACACCTACCGTGCCAGCGGTGCAGGTGGCCAGCACATCAACAAAACCGACTCAGCGGTGCGCCTGACCCACTTGCCCACCGGCATTGTGGTGCAGTGCCAGGATGGCCGCAGCCAGCACGGCAACCGCGACATCGCCTGGAAACGCCTGCGCTCCAAGCTGTACGACCATGAGTTGCGCAAGCAACAAGAAGAACAGCAAAAGCTCGAAGACGGCAAGACCGACGTGGGCTGGGGCCACCAGATTCGCTCCTATGTGCTGGACAACAGCCGCATCAAGGACCTGCGCACCAACTATGAAACCTCTGCCACGCAAAAGGTACTCGACGGTGACCTGGACCAGTTCATCGAAGCCTCTCTGAAACAAGGCGTTTGATGCACACTGCCATTCACTCAGCACCGGTTGAAGCGCTGATCTTCGACATGGATGGCACCATGATCGACTCCATGGGACACCACGCGCAAAGCTGGGACTTGTTTGCCCGCCAGCATGGCCTGTGCATTGACCTGGATGACCTGATGCGCCGCACCACCGGGCGCACCGGTGCCGAGTGCATGCGGGTGCTGTTTGAGCGCGACATGGACGATGCCGAGGCCTGGCGGCTGATCACCCAAAAAGAGCAAATCTACCGCGACCTGTTTGCGCCGGTGTTCGCCGAGGTGGCTGGCTTCAAGACCTTTGCCGCACAAACGCGGGCCAAAGGTCTCAAAGTGGGTGTGGGTACGGCAGGTGACAAGCACAACATTGCCTTTGCCATGTCTCACCTGAAGATGGCGACCCCACCACTGGCCATTGTGGGTGGCGACGAAGGTTTGCCCGGAAAACCCGAGCCCGCTATATTTTTAGAAGTAGCAAAGCGCCTACAGGCAAGCACTAGCGGCTGTATTGTCTTTGAAGACGCGCCTTTTGGCATTGAAGCCGCTCGCCGTGCCGGCATGCGCGCCGTGGCGGTGTGCAGCACCCATACACCAGCCCAACTGGCCGGCCCGCACGTAATTGCCGCAGTGCGTGACTACCATGAACTCATCCAATCGAATTTTCTGGAGACTTTGAATGTTGCAACTTCGTGACGCAAGTGGCCCGGCCACCGTGGTTCGCCGCGCGGACTACGCCCCCCCGGCTTTCTGGATTGACACGGTTCACTTGAGCTTTGACCTGGACCCCGCCAAAACCCGTGTTCTCAACAAGATGACACTGCGGCGCAACCCTGACGTTCCCATCCAGGCGCTGCGCCTGGATGGGGACGAGCTCAACCTGGCGCGTGTGCTGGTGAATGGCGCGGGCACCTCGTTCAAAATGGATGCAGGTCAGCTGGTGCTGGAGAACTTGCCCGCCGAGGGCAGTTTCGAGCTGGAAATTTTCACCACCTGCGCACCCCTCAAAAACACCAAGCTGATGGGGCTGTATGTCAGTCACGACTCCTTTTTTACCCAGTGTGAGGCCGAAGGCTTCAGGCGCATCACTTACTTTCTGGACCGCCCGGATGTGATGGCCAGTTTCATCGTGACGCTGCGCGCCGACAAGGCAAAGTACCCGGTGCTGCTGAGCAACGGCAACTTGGCTGACAGCGGCAGTCTGGAGGATGGCCGCCACTTCGCCATCTGGGTTGACCCCCACAAGAAGCCCTGCTATTTGTTCGCCCTGGTGGCGGGCAAGTTGGTCGCGCGCGAGCAACGCATCACTTCGCGCGCGGGTACTGACCACCTGCTGCAGGTCTATGTGCGTCCCGGCGACATGGACAAGACCGAACACGCGATGAACTCGCTGATCAACTCGGTCATCTGGGACGAGGCGCGTTTTGGCCTGCCGCTGGACCTGGAACGCTTCATGATTGTGGCCACCAGTGACTTCAACATGGGCGCCATGGAAAACAAGGGCCTAAACATTTTCAACACCAAGTACGTGCTGGCAAATCAGGTCACCGCCACCGATGTGGACTTTGCCAACATTGAAAGTGTGGTGGGTCACGAGTATTTTCACAACTGGACTGGCAACCGCATCACCTGCCGCGACTGGTTTCAGCTCTCGTTAAAAGAAGGTCTGACCGTGTTCCGCGACCAGGAATTCAGCATGGACCTGTGCACCGACGCATCCGCCCGTGCGGTCAAGCGGATTGAAGACGTGCGGGTGCTGCGCACCAATCAGTTCCCGGAAGACGCTGGCCCCATGGCTCACCCGGTGCGCCCGGACAGCTACATTGAGATCAACAACTTCTACACCGTCACCATTTACGAAAAAGGGGCCGAGGTGGTGCGCATGATGCAGACATTGGCTACCGAGGGGGCCGGTGATCCCGTGGGCCGTGCCGGCTTTGCCAAGGGCATGGCGCTTTACTTTGCCCGCCACGATGGGCAAGCCGTCACCTGCGACGACTTTGCCCAGGCCGTAGCAGATGCCAACCCAGGCACGGCATTGGCCACGCTGTTGCCGCAATTCAAACGCTGGTACAGCCAGGCGGGCACACCACGGCTTGCGGTGACCGAGCATTACGATGCGCAAGCGCAAACCTATACCCTGAACTTTGCGCAGAGCTGCCCGACGGTAGGCGGCCAAGACCGCAGCGAACCCTTTGTGATTCCCGTCAGCCTGGGGCTCATTGGCAGCACCAGCGGGGCATCCCTGCCCTTGCAGGTGCCAGGTCAGCCTGCAAATACCGGCACCAGCCATCTTTTTGTCATGACCCAGGCCGCCCAGGCCATCACCTTCGAGAACGTGACCGAAGCGCCCGTGCCCAGCATCTTGCGTGGTTTCAGTGCGCCAGTGATCGTCAACATTGACTACACCGACGCGCAGTTGCTGACCCTGCTGGCCAATGACCCAGACCCCTTCAACCGCTGGGAAGCCGGGCAACGGCTGGCCCTGCGAAGCGCTATTCAAT
>JBIJDQ010000102.1:0-7253 GCA_044344025.1 Rhodoferax sp. | reverse complement strand
CTTCGCTCAAAGCCATTGAAGTCAACGTTAAGAGCCGTGCAGAAATGGTACTCTATTCAGTAAATGCAATCAGTGGCTCGACCGAGAGCCAGGGCGAGGTTACCGTTCGTCTCCAGCACAGCGGCCGTGTTGTGAACGGCGTGGGTGCCGATCCAGACATCGTGGTGGCATCAGCCAAGGCCTATTTGAGTGCGCTGAACAAGCTGCAAAGCCAAGCGGAACGTGTTGCGGCACAGGGATAAATCAGTTTAGGAAAGTCTCGCAAGTGCTTGTCAATGCGAGACTTTCTAGCATAAACTACGACATTGCAAATACTTCGCCAGGAGAACACCACATGACAAACCTTCAAAAAGGCCTGCTTGGCGATAAGACGCGCAGTTTGCTATGCGTACTCACCCTTCTGAGCTGGTTTGTCTGGTCACCAGTTGCCCTTGCTGCACCGAGTAAGCCTCAGGTCAATAAATTCAAAAAAGCAGCCGTTGTTAACAAGCAGCGAGTAAGTCATAAGTTTGTTCCGGCCAAACGATCAGTTGCATCAAAGGTAGCGGTGCTTGCCCCCAAGGCTTCTTTTGGTGTTTTGGCGGGCTTGCATGGCGCTCAAGACACGTTGAATTTAAAGTCCAGTGTTGCATTGGTCGTTGATCAGGACACCAACGAGGTATTGTTTAGCAAGAATGACCAGGCTGTGTTACCAATTGCATCGCTGACCAAATTGATGACGGGATTGATCATCAGTGAAGCTAATCTGCCCATGGATGAAAAAATTCTCATTACTCAGGAGGACGTTGACACCGAAAAGGGCAGTTCGTCCCGCTTACGAGTAGGCACCGAGCTAAGCCGCGGCGAGCTTCTGCACCTGGCGCTTATGTCCAGTGAAAACCGGGCAGCAAATGCGCTTGGCCGCACCTACCCAGGGGGCTTGGTAAGTTTTATGGGTTTGATGAACAAGAAAGCTCTCGCTTTAGGCATGAAGGACACACACTATGTCGAACCAACCGGGTTGTCCAGCAGGAACCAGTCCAGTGCACGTGACCTGGTCAAATTAGTTGATACAGCGCACGGTCATCCACTGTTGCGTGAACTAAGCACCTCGCCAAGCTACCAGGTGGCTGTTGGCAACCGCATGCTGCAGTACAACAACACTAACCGCCTGGTGAAAAACCCAACTTGGGACATTGGGTTGCAAAAAACTGGGTACATCTCTGAGGCTGGTCAATGTCTGGTGATGCAGGCTAAGGTTGCAGGACGGCACCTGATCATGGTTTTTCTTGACTCTGCGGGTAAGTTAACCCGTCTGGCCGATGCCGAGCGTGTACGCCATTGGCTTGAATCTGCATCGAACGCAGCGACCGTTGTAAGGCCAATTCCCACGCTTGGCGGTTAGGCTCAACGGCCTCGAAAGCCCAGGCCCTCGGAGATTTCTTGGGCGGTGGCTTTCAGTTTGCTTTGCCAGGATTCGTCTAATCGGCCAGCGGGAGCGGAAATTGAGAGACCGGCAACCAGTCTCCCCTGGTCGTCAAAAACGCCAGATGCCATACATTTGACGCCAAGTTCAAGCTCCTCGTTATCACTTGCATAGGCATCGCGCCGCACCTTGATGAGTTCTCGCTCCAGTGCAGGTAATTGGGTCAGGCTGTTTTTTGTATGCCCTGCCAAACCCGTTCTAGCGGCATAGGCGCGAACTTTTTGTACATCGTCGGCTGCCAAAAACAATTTTCCCACCGACGTCAAATGCAAAGGTGCGTGTCCGCCAATGGCCCGAATCACCTGCATCCCGGATCGTTCACTGTAAGCACGCTCAATATAGACAATTTCATCACCTTGGCGCATGCTCAGATTGACGGGCTGTTGGGTGATTCGATGCAATTCCCGCATGGGTCCCATGGCTGCATCGCGCACATTGAGCCTGTTTTTTACCAAGTTACCCAGTTCGAGTAGCCGCATTCCCAATCGATAATTGCCCGGCTGGGGGCGATCAACGTAGCGTCCTATTGCTAAATCATTCAGGATGCGATGGGCAGTTGACGGGTGAAGACCGGTTTTTTCACTGATTTCTTTTAGGGAAATAGCCTCTTCTTGTGAGGCCAGTACGTTCATCAACGCGAACAATCTTTCGATGACTTGAACTGTGGGTGTCGCGGGAATGGCCGGATCGGCAATGCGCATGAAAACTCCTATTTTTGCTAGCGCATTTTACTTGGTGAAAATTGACGCGCTTAATGCCATTGAAGAGTTGCCAAGCCATCGACCTTCTTGAAGGATATCGAAAGGTTGAAAGTTGGATTTGTAGGACATCTTTCGGCTCTGTTCAATCCAGTAACCCAGATAAAGATAAGGCAAACCAAGTGCCAATGCATGCTTGATTTGCCAGAGCACGTTGAAGGTGCCCAAGCTCTGTCTCCGGTCTGGATCATAAAAGGTGTAAACAGCCGACAGGCCATCACTGAGCTTGTCTACGATGGACACCATCCGAAGTTCATTCGGCGTGTCATGTGAGGCAGGCTCTCGAAACTCCACCATAAATGAGTCAACGCGGCTTTGAACCATGAACTCAACATACTGCGCAGAGCCCTCCTGGTCCATGCTGCTATCTGCGTGCCTGACCTCTTGGTAGCGACGGTACAGTGCGTAGTGTTCTTCGGAAAAGTAGGGCTGGACGATGCGGACAAGGAGTTGGTGATGCCGTGCATTGGCTCTGCGCTGGGTTCTGTTTGGCGAAAACTGGGCCACAGGAACACGAATCGACATGCAGGCTTGGCAGTGATCACACTGCGGACGGTAAACAAACCCGCCACTTCGCCTGAATCCTTGTTGAACCAACTGACTGTAGAGTCGTGTATCGATTTTTTCGGGCGGACTGGCCACCTGCGAGCGAGCCAGACGGCCTTCAAGGTAGCTGCAGGGGTAGGCTGATGTGGCGAAAAACTGAATTTGATCGAGGGGCAAAATGCTTTGGTGTGTCACTCGGGGTGGGTGGGCGATGAGGTGATTGCGCGCCAGTATAGGGGGTCAAATAACCAAGTCGGACCCAGTTGGGTTGTCTGGTTTTTCAAGTCGTCAACAAAGGCGTGTCTGGGCATTTCACGTGCACCCAGCGATGCCAGATGTCTGGTGTTTTGCTGGCAGTCAATTCTGGAAATCTGATACTGGCGGCACATGGCCACCAGTGCAGCCAGCGCAATTTTTGAGCCATCGGTTGCTGCGTGAAACATTGACTCTCCAAACACAGCTTTGCCCAAGGCAACAAAGTAGAGTCCACCGATAAGCCGACCTTCTCGCCACGCCTCGACACTGTGCGCAAATCCCGCTTGGTGTAACCCCACGTAAGCATCGACTATCTCAGGCAAGATCCACGTTCCATCCTGGTCACCTCGTCGACTGGTGCTGCAGGCGCGAATGACTCGTGCAAAGTCGCCATCCACCCGTATTTCACAGTCAGCCGCACGTGAAAATTTTTTAATGGTCTTTTTGAGTGACGGGTGCAGACGAAACTCGCCGGTATTGAGCACCATGCGGGGGGCAGGGCTCCACCACAGTACCGGTAGTCCGTCGCTGTACCACGGAAAAATCCCTTTGGAATAGGCCTTTTTCAATGTGCTCACCTGCAAGTCACCCCCAGCGCACAACAAGCCTGGGGCTGGACTGTTTGCGCCCCATGCCTGATCCACCGGCGGGAAGTTCTCTCCAACTGCAAGCCAGCGTAACGGTGTGTGCGCTGTTGTCATGGGTAGCTATATACCATCTTGGTGGGGTACTTGGCTTGGGGCGAGTCCGTTCCCAAAAAAGAAGCGTCCCACCCATGATCTTGGTCAAAAACGGAGGCGTGAACCATTACAATACCTGTGTCGGGGCGTAGCGCAGCCTGGTAGCGCATCTGGTTTGGGACCAGAGGGTCGAAGGTTCGAATCCTTTCGCCCCGACCACTTCTTTCTCGTGATCTCTGCCCGTAGCTCAGTTGGATAGAGCAACAGCCTTCTAAGCTGTGGGTCGGGGGTTCGATCCCCTCCGGGCAGGCCATGCCTTCCAACAATTGTGTCTCTTCATTTTTGTAGTCCCATCCCGTCCGGGCTACGCCAGGGTAACGGCCCCCTGGTGTTTTTCTGCTGTTTAGCATAATTTTGCGGCCATCGGGTCCGCCTCATTAACAGGTTGCATTTCTGACTTGAATCCATCGCAGATTATGAATGCTTAGGGCCACTTGGCTGCTTTCCAAACACGTATCTTCTGCTTTCCAGGCATTGCCAGTGGGTCGGTAGCGCAAGCTGATCTGCCAAACGCCAAGATCCGATTCGCGTCGGTCCTATTCGGCTATCGTGAGGCACAGCATTTTTCATCAACAGATTTTATGCACCAGATGCCTGGCAGTGCCCCACCGACGAAGAGACTGGCACCGCCAGTTTGGCTTTGGTGGGCAGGGATATCCGCTGAAAATCACCCCTGGCCAAACTGGCTCAGCAGCGCATCAAACATCAGTTTCACAGACACCACGAACAAACTGCCCTGCACCAGACGGTAAAACCAGGCATCAGCCAGGCGGCGCGTCAGGTAGGCGCCACACACCGCACCCACCAGCGCAAAAGGAATCAACGCAGCAGCGCTCCACAAGGTCTCTGGTGAATAGGGACGCAAATTTTGATAGGGCCAAATTTTGGCGGCATTAATCACCGCAAAAAACAAGGTTGCTGTACCGGCAAACTCGGCTTTGGTCAACTTTTGCGGCAGCATGTAGACCTGAAAAGGCGGCGCACCTGCATGCGAGATAAAACTGGTAAAACCCGCCAAAGTGCCCCAAAACCAACCTTTGACGGCATGCGTCGGTTGCGGTGGCGTGTTGGCTTGTTTGCGCAGCCACATGTTGAGGCAAAACGCCACGCCCATCGCGCCAATCAGGAAGGAGATGACCGTATCTGACACCACAGACGCGGTGAGCCAGCCAACAAACACGCCCAACACTCCTGCTGGAACCAGGATGCGCAGGTTGACCACACTGAAATCCCGCCGGTACAACCAAATGCCCATGGCATCTGAGATGACGTAGATGGGCAGCAACAACACCGCCGCTTTCACCGGTGACATGACCAACGCCAAAATCGGTACCGCCAGCATGCCAACGGCTGGCAAACCACCTTTGGACAGCCCCACCAGCAAGGCGGCACACCCTGCCAGCCAGAAGGAAAGCTGCAAAGTCACAGGCTGACCTCGATACGCTGTGGCTGGTCAACCCTGGCGCTGGCCAAGGGTGCGCCAGGGTGGATGCCTGCGTGCGCAAGGTCAGGGGCAATGAAACACGGTGATGATGCAGGGGTCATGGTGAGCTGAAAAAAGCATGAATATCGGGCAGCCCCAAGGCCAAGCGCCAATAGAGAGCGGTTTCGGTACTGTTTTTTGGTTAAATAGGCTTGAAGTCCTTGTTGGGTAAACGTTGTGCACTATCAATGTTGTATTTTTATTGTGCCGAAACATCGCAACTCAGCCTAAGACCTTGGAGAATATCACGCGGTTGTCTGGCTGCCCGTAAACTGGCACTGGGCACACGATTGACGGTTTCACCAAGTCCACATCGTTCGACAGGATCAGCTACAGTTGGCAGTGTGGACAGGTTCGGCACGCAAGCAGGGGAGTTTGTTTGCCGGCCCTGTCGGGATACGATGAACTTCAAGGATTTTTGTGAATGACAAATCCAGTGCCGCTAGACCGCCAAGCCAAAATTCGTGCCTTGTTTGATGACTACATTGAACTTTACGCCTCGCGTAACGACCGTTTGACCACGCTGTTCAGTGACAACTTCAGCGGCTTCACGGGCGGTGGCGACTTTTTGGTCCATGACCGCAGCCAATGGGCCAAGGTCACGCGCCAGGACTTCGCACAGGTGCCCGAGCGCATTGGCATCGACCTGCTTGACATCGCCATGCAGGATCTCGCGCCGGACGTGGTGATGGTTACCGCGTTTTTCCACATCCAATTGCCCGGCCCGGAGCTTGTGTTGGCCAACGAAGTGGCGCGGCTGGTGCTGGTGTTTCGTCTGGAGGGCCTGGACTGGAAAATTGTGCACAGCGGCATCTCGATTCCCTACCATTTGGTCCAGCAGGGCGAGGTGTACCCCCTGAAGGGTTTGCAGGCGCAAAACAAGGTGCTTGAGGGGCAGGTGCAAGCCCGCACGCAAGCGCTTCATGAGAGCGAGTCACTCTATCGTCTGCTCACCGAAGACACGCTTGACGTGGTCTGGAAGACCGACCAAAACCTTTGCGTGACCTACATCAGCCCGGCAGATGAACGCCTGCGTGGGTTTAAGGCCGATGAGGTGGTAGGGCATTCTGTGTTTGAGATGTTCACGCCAGAGGGCACGGCGATGATCAAGAAGCAATTGCGAAGCAATCCAAGGCCTGAAATTTCAAAAACTCAAGAGGGTTATTGGCAATTTATTGTGCAACACCGCTGCAAGGATGGTCGGTTGTTATGGGGCGAAATCCTATCCAAACCCGTGCGTAACGCGCAAGGTGCCATTACCGGTCACCACGGCATTACCCGGGAATGCAGCGAGCGCGTCCGCCTGGAAGAAGAGGTGCGGCAACTGGCCTTCTACGACGCGCTCACCAAACTGCCGAACCGCCGTTTGCTGGATGACCGCCTGACCAAAGCCATGGCTTCAGGCAAACGCAGTGGCCGGTACGGCGCACTCATGGTGCTTGACCTGGACAACTTCAAGCCGCTCAACGATGCCCATGGCCATCAGGCCGGAGACCTGCTGTTGGCCGAAGTGGCCAGGCGCTTGACCGACTGTGTGCGCGCGGTGGACACCGTGGCGCGTTTTGGTGGGGACGAGTTTGTGGTGATTTTGGGGGAATTGAGCACCGACGAGGCCGTGTCAGCCAACGAAGCCAGGGAGGTGGCTGAAAAAATCCGCCTCAGCTTGGCCATGCACTACCAATTGACCCTTGTGCAGGCCGGGCAAGTGGTAGCTGACGTGGTACACCATTGCTCGGCCAGCATGGGTGTAGTGCTGTTTTGCAACCATGACGCCAGCCAGGCCGAGGTGTTGCGCTGGGCCGATGCGGCCATGTACGAGGCCAAAGACGCGGGGCGCAACACGGTGTGTTTTTATCAGGGCTAGCCTTCGGGCTTGGTTCAAGCTGCAATGACCCTTTGGCAACGGCTGTAGCGGCTCACCTGATTTCTGAATCAGACGTTAACCACTTCGCGGAGCTGGGCAGCCACCTCATTGGGATTGGCCTGACAGACCCACAGGCCGATGT
>JBIJDQ010000101.1:0-7271 GCA_044344025.1 Rhodoferax sp. | reverse complement strand
TGGTTGGCTTGCGGCAGCCGTTGTGGCAGGGCAAGGCCATGATGGCCCTGTTGCAGCGGGTGCGCCAGGCGCGAGTGGAGGTGGCTGGCCAAACGGTGGGCGAGATCGGTGCGGGGCTGCTGTTGCTGTTGTGTGCCGAGCGTGGCGACACCGAGGTGCAAACTGTCAAGCTACTGGCCAAAATCCTGAAGCTGCGGATTTTTAGCGACGCGGCGGGCAAGATGAACCACAGCGTGCAAGACATGGACGGACTGGCTGGTCCCCGCAGTGTTGGCGGCTTGCTGGTGGTGAGCCAATTCACACTGGCCGCCGACACCACGGGTGGCAATCGGCCAAGCTTTACCCAAGCGGCGTCGCCCGAAGACGGACGGCGACTGTTTGAGCATTTTGTGGCCCAGGCCCGGGCGATGCACCCGGTGGTACAAACCGGCGTGTTCGCGGCAGACATGCAAGTGAGCCTGGTCAATGACGGGCCGGTGACGATTCCATTGCGGGTGGTGCCCTGAGCAGCGGGTTGCGATAATCAGCCCCCATGTCGTTTGCTCGTCCCTCACTTTTTCGCCGTCTGTTGCCTTGGTTCTCTGGCTTTGACGGGCCGCTGGCTTTTGCCGTGTTCTTGCTCGCGTGTGCGGGGCTGCTGACCATGTACTCGTCGGGCTATGACCACGGCACGCGTTTTGAAGACCATGCGCGCAACATGCTGATTGCCGGGTTCATCCTGTTTGTTGTGGCACAAATACCTCCGCAGCGCCTGATGGCATTGGCTGTGCCGCTCTACATTTTGGGAGTTACCTTGCTGATAGCGGTGGCGGTGTTTGGGGTGACAAAAAAAGGGGCCAGGCGCTGGCTGAATGTGGGCGTGACGATTCAACCCAGCGAAATTCTCAAGATCGCCATGCCGCTGATGTTGGCATGGTGGTTTCAAAAGCGTGAAGGCCAGTTGCGTCCGCTGGACTTTTTGGTGGCAGGCTTGCTACTGGCTGTGCCGGTGGGGCTGATCATGAAGCAACCCGACCTGGGCACCGCCTTGCTGGTGTTGGCCGCCGGGTTGTCCGTGATTTTTTTTGCCGGACTGAGCTGGAAGCTGGTGGCGCCGCCCTTGCTGCTAGGGCTGGTGGGCATGACGATGTTGGTGGTGTTTGAGCCAGAACTGTGTGCTGATGGCGTGCGATGGTTTGTGTTGCATGACTACCAGCAGCAGCGCATCTGCACCCTGCTTGACCCGACCCGAGACCCGCTGGGCAAGGGGTTTCACATCATTCAGGGCATGATTGCCATTGGTTCGGGTGGCTTTTGGGGCAAGGGTTTCATGCAGGGCACCCAAACCCATCTGGAGTTCATTCCTGAGCGCACCACCGACTTTATTTTTGCCGCCTTCTCAGAGGAATTTGGCTTGGCGGGCACCCTGTTGCTGTTGGTTGCGTTCAGCTTTCTGGTGTTGCGCGCTCTGGTGATTGCGCTGGAGGCACCCACCGTGTTTACCCGTTTGTTGGGCGGGGCGATGGCGATGATTTTCTTTTGCTACGCGTTTGTGAACATGGGCATGGTCAGCGGCATCTTGCCCGTGGTGGGGGTGCCCTTGCCGTTCATTAGCTACGGCGGCACCGCCATGGTCACCCTGGGACTTGGCCTGGGCGTGCTGATGTCGATTGCCAAGTCAAAACGGCTGGTGCAATCATGAAACCTTGCGGGACAGACCAAGATTTACACGGAGTGAAATTTGCTCTGTCCCCAACAAATCAGGGCAGTCCTTGCGGGACAGACCAAGATTTACTTGCGCAATCAAATTGCGGGGGAGTGAAATTTGCTCTGTCCCCAACAAATCAGGGCAGTCTGGCCGCATCTATCGGCCCGGTGGCCATCATTGGCGTAGGCAACATGGGTGGTGCCATGGCCCGCAGGCTGCTCGAATTGGGTTGGATGGTGCAGGTGTGTGACATCGACTGTGCCAAAACTAAAAATTTAGAGTCTTTTGGTGCTGTAGTGCTTGATACACCAGCACAAGCAGCTATAAATTCTGTAGTGATCATGGTGGTGGTTGTGGATGCCATGCAAACCGAAGACGTGTTGTTTGGTCCCCACGGCTTGGCCCATACGCTTGAACCCGGGCGAACGGTCATGCTGTGCCCCACGCTGGCGCCTGATGATGTGGTGCGCTTTGCCCAGCGCTTGGACGAGATGGGTGTGCACGTGTTGGATGCGCCCATGTCGGGTGGCCCCAAGCGGGCGGGTGAGGGCAGCATGAGCCTGATGCTGGCCGGTAGTGCTGCCGTGCTGGCGCAGCACAGTGCACTGCTGGAGGCTTTGGCCAGCCAGCGCTTTGTCATCAGCACGCGTGTGGGTGATGCCGCCCGCACCAAACTGGTCAACAACCTGGCAGCGGGCATCAATCTGGTGGCTGCCGCTGAGGTGCTGGCCCTGGCACAAAAAATGGGGCTGGATTTGACACGCACGCTGGATGTGATGGCGCAAAGCAGTGGCCAAAGCTGGATCGGCACTGACCGCATGCGCCGTGCCATTGCGGGTGACTTTGCGCCCCGCGCCCACATGACGCTGTTGCAAAAAGACACCCGGTTGGCGCTGGAGGCGGCCCTGGCACTCGGCTTTGCCGGGCCATTGGGCGCAGCGGCCAGAGATGTGTTCGCTGCCGCCAGCGTCAACGGTTTGGCGGACGAGGACGATGCCGCGTTGTTCAAGTGGTTGAGCGCAAGCCCCAACAGCCCAAACTGACCCCAAGCCCTAGAATCGCATGATGATTTCACGCGAACCCACCCTCGAACGTTTGGCCATTGCCAAGTCCCTGTTGCTCACCCCTTTTGGTCTGGATGAGACTCACCTGGCGCGTGCGCTGGCCGAGATCAAGGCCCACAAGGTAGACGAGGCAGACCTGTATTTTCAGTACACCCGCAGTGAAGGCTGGAGCCTGGAGGAAGGCATTGTCAAAACTGGCTCGTTTTCCATTGACCAAGGTGTGGGTGTTCGGGCTGTCAGTGGTGAAAAAACCGCTTTTGCCTACTCGGATGACATCTCAGAGGCATCGTTGCTGGATGCAGCCCGAACTGTGCGGTCAATATCGACTGTAGTCCAAGCCGGACGGGCACGGGTAGCTACTAAAAAAATAGCGTCATCACGCTCTTTGTATAACGGGTTGGACCCCATAGCCAGCCTGGACAGCACCGCCAAAGTCAAACTTTTGGAAAAAGTGGAGCAACTCGCCCGCGCCAAAGACCCACGTGTGGCGCAGGTTATGGCTGGTTTGGCTGCTGAATACGATGTGGTGCTGGTGGCCCGTGCTGACGGCACCTTGGCCGCCGATGTGCGCCCACTGGTGCGCCTGAGCGTGACGGTGTTCGCCGAGCAAAAAGGTCGCCGTGAGGCCGGTTCAGCCGGTGGCGGTGGCCGCTTTGGGTTTGCCTATTTTGACGATGCGTTGATTGGCCAGTATGTCGATGAAGCGGTGGCCGCGGCACTTACCAATCTGGAAGCACGTCCTGCACCGGCAGGTGAAATGACGGTGGTTCTGGGGTCGGGATGGCCCGGTATTTTGTTGCATGAGGCCATTGGCCATGGGCTGGAAGGCGATTTCAACCGCAAGGGCTCCAGTGCGTTCAGTGGCCTGATTGGCCAGCGCGTGGCGGCCAAAGGCGTGACGGTGCTGGACGACGGCACGATTGCCGACCGCCGTGGCTCCCTCAATGTGGACGACGAAGGTAACACCAGCCAGCGCAATGTGCTGATTGAAGACGGCATCTTGAAGGGCTATATCCAGGATGCCATGAACGCTCGCCTGACCGGTGTCAAACCCACCGGCAACGGCCGACGCGAGAGCTACGCCCATGTGCCGATTCCGCGCATGACCAACACTTATATGCTGGCAGGTGACAAGGCACCCGAAGAAATTGTGGCCAGCATTAAAAAAGGCCTGTATGCCACCAACTTTGGCGGCGGCCAGGTGGACATCACCAGCGGCAAGTTTGTTTTTTCGGCCAGCGTGGCTTATTGGGTGGAGAACGGCAAAATTTTGTACCCGGTCAAAGGCGCCACCTTGGTCGGCAGCGGGCCGGAATGCCTTAAGCGCGTCAGCATGATTGGTAACGACATGAAGCTTGATAGCGGCGTGGGCACCTGTGGCAAAGAGGGCCAGAGTGTGCCCGTGGGTGTGGGCCAACCCACCCTGCGCATTGATGGGCTGACGGTGGGCGGGACCGCTTAGTCGGTGCGCTGCACACGGCGTTGTCAGCTTTTTATGAACAGACTGTGCTACATTCTCAGGCCATGAAGTCAGCCACCTTTTTCTTTAGCTATTTTTGGTTCTCAAGCGCCTGCGGCGGTAGAGAGTTCTAAAACGTTCCTGAACAAAACGTCCTGATTCTTAAAAACCGCTGGCAGCCCCGGCGGTTTTTTTTTGTGTTTTTGATCCAACCCTGCGAGGAATATTTTCATGACTGCCAAAGCCACTGTCGACAAAGATGCCTGGGGTGTCCATGCGCCAAGCCCTGCCACTGACCGCACCGGTCAGACCGACAACCAACGCATCAAGGACATCACCGTGCTTCCCCCTCCAGAGCATTTGATCCGGTTTTTCCCGATTTCGGGCACACCGGCTGAGAAGATGATCAGCGCTGCCCGCCACAGCATTCACCAGATCATGGCCGGTAAGGACGACCGCGTGTTGGTGGTGATTGGCCCATGCTCCATCCACGACCCGGCGGCTGCCATGGAATACGCCCGTCAACTTAAGGTGCAGCGCGACAAATACGCCGACACCCTGGAGATCGTGATGCGTGTTTATTTTGAGAAACCACGCACCACGGTGGGCTGGAAGGGCTTGATCAACGACCCGTACCTGGACGAGTCGTTCCGCATTGACGAAGGTTTGCGCATTGCCCGCCAGTTGCTGATTGAGATCAACCGCCTAGGTTTGCCTGCGGGCAGCGAATTTTTGGACGTGATCTCGCCCCAGTACCTGGGTGATTTGATCTCGTGGGGCGCGATTGGTGCGCGCACCACCGAGAGCCAGGTGCACCGCGAGTTGGCCTCCGGTCTGTCCGCCCCGATTGGCTTCAAGAACGGCACCGATGGCAACATCAAAATTGCCACCGATGCGATTCAGGCCGCCGCCGGTGCCCACCACTTTTTGTCGGTGCATAAAAACGGCCAGGTGGCCATTGTGCAAACCAATGGCAACAAAGACTGCCACGTTATTTTGCGGGGTGGCAAGGCGCCCAATTACGATGCAGTGAGTGTGGCCGCTGCCTGCGCCGAGTTGGTCAAGGCCAAGTTGCCCGCCACCCTGATGGTGGATTGCAGCCATGCCAACAGCAGCAAGCAGCATGAAAAACAGGTTGACGTGGCGCGCGACATTGCCACCCAGATCGCAGGTGGCTCAAGCAGCGTGTTTGGCGTGATGGTGGAAAGCCACCTGAACGCCGGGGCCCAAAAGTTCACCCCCGGAAAAGACAAAACCGACAAGCTGGAGTATGGCAAAAGCATTACCGATGCCTGTTTGGGCTGGGACGATTCGCTGGTGTGCCTTGACGTGCTGTCCAAAGCGGTGCTGGCGCGCCGCGCAGCCTGATTTTTATGCCTTTTATGCCTCTGGTGCTTATCGGATAAGCACCAGTAGCTATATTTTTTGTAGCATTTCGAGCAGCTTGGCATGGACCCCACCAAAACCGCCATTGCTCATGCAGACAATGTGATCCCCGCCACGGGCCACTTGGCCGACCTGCGCCACCAAGCTGTCGATGGTGTTGGCGACTAAGGCACGCTCACCCATGGGGGCCAGCGCGGTGGTTGCATCCCAATCCAGACCCCCGCAGTGGCAAAAGGCCAGGTCGGTTTGCTCAAGGCTCCACGGCAGTTGTGCCTTCATGGTGCCCAGTTTCATGGTGTTGGAGCGCGGCTCAAACACCGCCAGAATGCGCTCACCGGCTTTCAGGGTGCGGCGCAGGCCATCGACCGTGGTGCGAATCGCGGTGGGATGGTGGGCAAAGTCGTCATAAACAGTGATGTCGCCGGTGGGGGTTTTGACCGCGCCGCGCAGCTCCATGCGCCGTTTGACGTTCTCGAAATTACCCAGCGCCTGTGCCGCCACATCCGGTGCTACACCCACATGGTCTGCTGCGGCGATGGCCGCCAAGGCGTTGAGCTGGTTGTGGATGCCGCTGAGTGACCAGGTGACTTGGCCAACTTTGCGGCCTTGGTGCAACACAGCGAAGTCATTCGGATCACCCAGGGCAGTGAAGTCGCTCACTGCCGCGCCAAAGCTTCGCACGTCGCTCCAGCAACCCATGTGCAGCACACGGGCCAGGCTTTCCTCCAGGCCGTTGACCACTACCCGGCCGCTGCCATGGGCGCCCGTGCCGGGCACAGTGCGAACCAAGTGGTGAAACTGACGCTCAATGGCGGCCAGGTCGTCAAAAATGTCGGCGTGGTCAAATTCCAGGTTATTCAGCACGGCGGTGCGGGGGCGGTAGTGCACAAACTTGCTGCGTTTGTCAAAAAAAGCGGTGTCGTACTCGTCAGCTTCAATCACAAACGTGTGGCCCTGGCCGAGTCTGGCGGAAACACCGAAGTTCAGCGGCACCCCCCCAACCAAAAAGCCGGGTTGCAGACCCGCAGCCTCCAGAATCCAGCTGGTCATGGCGGTGGTGGTAGTTTTTCCGTGGGTGCCGGCAATGGCAATCACATGGCGACCTTGCAGCACGTGTTCAGACAACCACTGTGGGCCACTGGTGTAAGGCAAGCCAGCATCCAGAATGGCCTCCATTAGCGGGAATTTTGGTGTGCCATCGGCCAGATGGGTGCGGCTGACCACGTTGCCGACCACAAAAATGTCAGGTTTGAGGGCCAGTTGGTCCGCACCAAAACCCTCAATGAGTTCAATGCCCAGGGCGCGAAGCTGGTCGCTCATGGGGGGGTAAACGCCAGCATCGCAGCCGGTGACTTTGTGGCCCGCTTCGCGCGCCAGGGCGGCAAGCCCTCCCATGAAGGTGCCGCAGATGCCAAGAATGTGTATGTGCATGGCTGGATTTTAGGCGGGCGGGTGGCTGGTGGTGCGCCATTCCTTGTGTGGGCCGGGTCAACCTGATTCAAGGCAAAATGCAGCGCTTATGACTGATGCATCCTTTGAAATTGCCGCGCTGGCCGCCCGCTGGGTGGTTGAAGAAGGCTTGGAGTACGGCCCAGCCAAACGCCGGGCCGTGAAACAACTTGGTCTTGGTGGGCGTGCAGCTCTGCCCACCAATGAGGTGCTGGACGACGCCGTG
>JBIJDQ010000100.1:0-7277 GCA_044344025.1 Rhodoferax sp. | reverse complement strand
CAGGCTTCTTGATCAGCCCCTCTATCTCCACTGCCCACGGCGTGGTTTTGAGGGCATGGGCGTTCTTCGCCGGATCAGCTTTGTCTGTGCCGAATTCATAAAAATTGTTGTAGGTGCTTGCGTCTTGGTACTGCGTCACCTTGTCCATGCTAAAGCCACCAACCACCGACGTCTTTCGGTTTGAGAGCGCGGTCTGTTGCCCGGGCGGTACCCAAGCCTGCGCCAGTGCTGATCTGGAGGCCCATGAGGTCATTAAGACACCTGCCGCGCCGCTTGCTGCCAGTCGAATAAGGTCGCGGCGAGAGCGGTAAGCAGCCAGCGACGTGATGTCACTGGCCACCGGATGAACAAAGCCGTTGGTGTTGGTTTGGATGAGCATAAAAATTCCTTCAATCTGCCTGTTGGTCGAAGTAGCATAGGCTTTCTTACAAAACCTGCTGACTCGCTTGGTAAAGCCGACGCTATTTGTGCCCGATGCGCACCCCAACGATGGGCCGCAGTAGGATAAAAAAAGGCAGTTTGCCGAAGCAAACTGCCTTTTCTTGGTTGCTCAACGACCCAGTTGCAAATGCCCCTGGGTGCGCAGTTTTACTGAAAAATCAGCGCAAACCCGCCACGTAATCAGCTACAGCCTTGATTTCGCGGTCATTGAGCTTGGCTGCAACTTGCGTCATTTGCAAGCTATTTTTACGTAGACCATCACGGAACGCCGTCAATTGAGCCACTGCGTAATCCGCATGCTGACCACTCAATCGCGGGTACTGGGCAGGAATACCTGCGCCATTGGGGCTGTGACAACCCGCACAGGCTGGGATTTGACGGTCTGCAATACCGCCGCGATAAATTTTCTCCCCCAACAGCACCAATTCTTTTTCTTTGGCAGCACCTGGAGTTGCCTTTTTGCTGGCCAGCCAATAGGCAATGTTGTTCATGTCCTCAACACTCAGCGCAGCTGACATGCCGTTCATCACCGCGTTCTCACGCTTGCCTTCTTTGAACTCGGTCAGTTGCTTGACCAGGTATTGCGGGTGTTGTTGGGCTAACTTGGGGTTCACTGCAATCAAGGAATTACCGTCAGGCGCATGGCATGCGGCACACACCGTGCTGAAACTGGCTTCACCTTTGGCCAAATCATGTTTGACTGGTGCAGCGGCTTCCCCCGCAATACTTGAAAAAACGACAGCAAACAAGGTTGCAGCAACGGTAAATTTGGCAATCAGCTTCATAGATGGACAGATCAGTTGATAGTGGGGGAAAACCCTGCAATTCTACAATGCTCGAATACACTGCCCGAACCCTATGACAAATCAACCCAGCCCCCCACTTTCAGACTCGCCAATTTCTGGCGAATCCACCCTTCAAGCGGTAACCCCTGTCGTGGCTTTGGGCTGGCTCCACACGGCAAAATTCCTCACCACGGCACCACAGTTGCATTTTTTGCCCCCTTTGGAGGTGCCTGAGATTGCCTTTGTTGGCCGGTCCAACGCCGGGAAATCCACCTGCATCAACACCCTGACCCAACAGAAGCAATTGGCTTTTGCGTCAAAAAAACCTGGTCGAACCCAACACATCAACCTGTTCTCGTTGGGAAAACAAGGTGTGACTGATGCCGTGTTGGCGGATCTGCCAGGCTACGGCTATGCGGCGGTGCCCAAGCAGGACAAAATTCGTTGGCAGCAGGTGATGGCCAATTACCTGGTCACGCGCGAAAATCTCAAAGCCATTGTGCTGATGTGCGACCCACGCCATGGGCTGACCGAACTTGACGAAATTTTGTTGAATGTGGTGAGGCCACGGGTAGAAGAGGGTTTGAAATTTTTGGTGGTCTTGACCAAAGCAGACAAATTGACCCGCGCTGAGCAAACCAAAGCCTTGTCCATCATGAAATTGCAGGCGGGTGGTGGTGAGGTGCGCCTGTTTTCAGCCACCAAACGTCAAGGCATTGACGAGGTCGCCACCCTGCTCTGGCAGTGGGCCCACCCGATCATCCCGGCAATTACTGCACCACCGGCTGCTGATATTGCTATAAAATAGATAGCTACAAGTGCTTATAAATAAAGCACTACAGGCCATTTTCATTTGTAAAAATCAGATTCACCATTGGGCTGGTCCTTAAAACGCTTGTGCACCCAGTAGTACTGGTCTGGCATGGCGTCAATGTAGGTTTGCAGACGCGCATTCATTAACGCCGTGTCCGCCAGCAGGTCAGCCGTTGGAAAGTCTTCCCAGGCTGGCAACACCTGCGTGTCATAGCCTTGCGGTGTCATGCGGGTCACCACAGGTACCACCTTGGCTCGACCCAGGCGGGCAAAACGCGACAACGACGGCACGGTGGCTGCACTCATGCCATAAAACGGCACAAACAGTGACTCTTGGGGGCCAAAGTTCATGTCTGGCAACAGGTACAGGGGATCACCCTGACGCAAGGTGGCCACAATGGTTTTCACGCCATCTATTCGGCCAAACAAGCGACCAGAACCAAAGCGCTGGCGGCCCTGCAAAATCCAGGCATCAGCCACCTTGTTAGTCTGATCGGTGTAAATGGTGGTGAAGTGCCTTGGAAGCTGCAGCGTGAGCGCCGTCCATCCCGCGTCCAACCCCACAAAATGGGGTGCAAAAATCACCACCGGTTCACTGCCTCTGAGTTCATCCACCGAGCCGGTGATTTGCAAGCGGCTGCGCAGCACCTCGGGCGCGCCATGCCAGAGCCAGCTGCGGTCCAGCCAAGCCTGGGCAAAGCGCACAAACACCCGGCGTGACAGATCAGCCAGCTGAGCAGTGTCAAGGTGCGCAAAACACAGGCGCAAATTGGTCTGCACCACGCGCCTGCGCGAGCCCACTGCAGCATACAACGCCACCCCCAGAAAGAAGCCCAGGCCGCGCACCCAAGCCAGAGGCAGATAAGCCAACGCACGCATCAAAAAGAGCACAAAACGAGTCATCATTCGGGCCGAGTGTCAACTGCGTGCCGGTGTTTCACGCGGCTGTTTGTAGCGCGCATAGCCCCACAGGTACTGCTGCGGGCACTGCAACACCAGCGCCTGCATGGCGTGGTTGATCGCGGTCACTGCGTCCGACAATCCGGTGGGCAGTTCCTGCGCCATGGGTTGCACATGCACCCGGTAACCACGCCCCCAGGACAAACGTTCACCCCAGGCCAGCAAAACAGCAGCACCCGTTTGCTGCACCAAGCGCACCGAAAGTGTCATGGTGTAGGCATCACGGCTAAAAAAAGGTGCATACAACCCCATGCCTTCAGGCGGCACTTGGTCGGGTAACAAACCAACCGACTCACCGGCTTTCAGCGCCTTGATCATTTGCTTGACCCCAGAAAGGGTGGTCGGCGCGGTCTGCAAGCCCGGCCTTTGGCGCGATGCGCCCACCACGGCACGCAGCCAGGCTTGGCGTGGCGGGCGAAACAGCACCGTCATCGGCTTGCCAGACTGGCCGTAACGCTGAGCATAGGCCTGCGCCATAATTTCAAAGCAGCCCAAATGCGGTGCCAAAAAAACCACCCCGCGCCCTTGTGCCAGCACTGCATCAACGTGACCTGAGCCTTCCCACAATATCTGCACCGGGCCTCCCAACCAAATCCGAGGCAATTCCGTCACCAGTTTGCCACTTTCAGCCACTGCACCCAGCCACTGCCGCCAAGTCAACCCGGCTTGGGTCGCATTGGCGACAAAGCGCTTCCGGTACACAGAAGAGGCCAAAAACACCAGCCAGCCCAACCCGATGCCCATGCCGTGCAGCAGCCACAGGGGACAAGTTGACAGCAATCTGAAGAAGGTGATCATGGGGTGGGATAAACTACGACGGTCGCTGAGTTACAGAACTACTTGCAGGGCGACACACACAAAGGCAAGCCCAACAGGCCGCCATTGTGCCTTGTCACAACTTTGACAAATCTGCTAAAGCGTTCGCTGAAAGCCCCAAAAAGCCAAAGCAACGCGTTCCGGTTGTTAACTTTTTATTGGAGCTCTTAATATGGCGAACGATTTTCTCTTTACCTCTGAATCAGTCTCTGAAGGCCACCCCGACAAGGTGTCTGACCAGATTTCCGATGCGATTTTGGATGCAATTTTCAAACAAGACCCAAAGTCCCGCGTAGCGGCTGAAACCTTGTGCAACACCGGTCTTGTGGTCCTGGCAGGCGAAATTACCACCAATGCGAACGTGGACTACATCCAGGTGGCACGCGACACCCTCAAGCGTATTGGTTACGACGACACCGAATACGGCATTGACTACAAGGGTTGTGCCGTGCTTGTGGCCTACGACAAGCAAAGCAACGACATCGCCCAAGGTGTGGACCATGCGTCTGACGACCACCTCAACACCGGTGCGGGCGACCAGGGACTGATGTTTGGCTATGCCTGTAACGAAACCCCCGAACTGATGCCCGCGCCGATCTATTACGCACACCGTCTGGTTGAACGCCAGGCCCAATTGCGCAAAGATGGCCGCCTGCCTTTTTTGCGCCCCGATTCCAAGAGCCAGGTCACCATGCGTTATGTGGACGGCAAACCCCACAGCATCGACACTGTGGTGTTGTCCAGCCAACATTCGCCTGAAATGAGCTTGGGCCATCGCATGACTGATGCGTTTTATGAAGCCGTGCGTGAAGAAATTATCAAGCCTGTGTTACCCAAGGAATGGCTCACCGAGGACACAAAGTACCTGATCAACCCCACCGGACGTTTTGTGGTGGGTGGCCCGCAAGGCGACTGCGGCCTGACAGGACGCAAGATCATTGTGGACACCTACGGGGGTGCCTGCCCACACGGCGGCGGGGCATTCAGCGGCAAAGACCCAACAAAGGTTGACCGCTCTGCCGCCTACGCCGCGCGTTACGTGGCAAAAAACATCGTGGCAGCAGGCCTGGCGCGCCAGTGCCAGATTCAGGTGGCCTACGCCATTGGCGTGGCTAAGCCAATGAACGTGACGGTGTACACCGAAGGCACTGGCGTGATACCGGACGACGAAATCGCTGCCTTGGTGCATATCCACTTTGACTTGCGCCCTCGCGGCATTATTCAGATGCTGGACCTGCTGCGCCCGATTTACGAGAAAACCGCAGCTTACGGCCACTTTGGCCGCGAAGAACCCGAGTTCACCTGGGAGCGCACAGACCGGGCACAAGCGCTGCGTGCAGCGGCCGGCCTTTAAGCCATTGGCATGAAGCTCCAAACACAACGCTGGATTGACCGCTGGGTAGGCCAGGCGTTGTGTGCGGCGGTTTCTTTGTGGGCGCGTTTGTTTGGCCGCAATGCGTCGGTCACTTTGCCGCAGGCACCGCGCCACATTCTGGTGATTTTATTGTCGGAAATGGGCAGCGTGGTGCTGGCCGGGCCGATGTTTTTAGCCCTGCGCCAGCGCTACCCCAGCGCCACGCTGCATGTGCTGCAACTCAAAAAAAACCAGGAAGTAGCCAAACTGCTGGGGCTCGCCCAACCTGATCATTTGCATGCTCTGGACGACAGTGCCGGACTGGGGCTGCTGGGCGACATCTGGCGCGTGAGCCGCAAGTTGCGCGCCCTGCCACTGGATGCGGTGATTGACTGCGAGCTTTTTTCACGCATCAGTAGCCTCATGAGTTACATGTGCGGTGCGCATATCCGCGTCGGTTTTACGCCGCACACCCAAGAAGGTCTGTACCGAGGCAGTTTCATCAATCGCGCCATTCCTTACAACCCTTACCAACACATTACCAAACAATTTTTGTCATTGGTGGATGCGCTTGAAAGCGGCACCATGCCACGCAACAAGGCAGCCCCGATTCGCGAACTCCCCAGTGACACCGGCTTGTCTGTTCCGTTTGATGCGCTTGAGTTGGCTGGGTACCGCCAAAAAATGCACACGGACCATCCAAGCCTGGCAGGACGCAAAGTGGTGTTGCTGTATGCCGGTGGTGGCTTGTTGCCCGAGCGCGCCTGGCCAGCAAGCCACTACGCAGAACTCGCACGCGGGCTGTGCACCGCAGGCCACGCCGTTGGATTGATTGGGCTGCGTGACGATGCGGCTCTGGCCAGACAGTTGCGCCAAGATGTTGCGAGCGACTGGTGCGTGGACTTGACCGGCTATACAAAAAGCATCCGTGAGCTGCTAATGCTGTTTCATGCCACCCACTTACTGATCACCAACGATGGCGGCCCGGGGCATTTTGCTGCGCTCACACCGATTCAAACCATGGTTTTTTTTGGCCCTGAGACTGGTCGCCTGTACGGCCCGCTTGGCCCGCGGGCCAGGGTTCTTGAGTCAGGCATTGCCTGCTCACCTTGCCTCTCGGCCTACAACCACAGACTGACCTTTTGCGATGGCGACAACCAATGCCTAAAACGACTGAAGTCCTTACCGGTACTTGATGAAGCACTACAATTTTTGACAATTGACCGCCACGTTTCGGTATGATCGTCGCCTCGGATACAGCCCCCTTCGCATGACTTCCTCCAAAAACTGGCAACAGCACGCGTCTTTTTTCATTGACTGGCTCAAAGGGTTTCGCTACATCAAGTTTGGTCTGGTGGGTGCCAGCGGTACGGTGGTGAACATGGCGGTTTTGTATGTTGCCCAGGAGTATTTGTTTTCCGCCATTGCCGACCCACGCCAGCGTCTGTATGCCTCGCTGGCACTGGCCATTGCGGTGGCCACGGTGAACAATTTCACCTGGAACCGCCTGTGGACCTGGGCCGACCGCGTCAAGGCGGCGCATGCGCACCACCAACACCTGGAGCACACCCGGTTTTCCGTTGTCGCAGGGCAGTTGGGCCGCTACGCCCTGGCATCCTGGGTCGGTATTGGCCTGCAATACGGGTTGACCTTGTGGCTGGCGCACTCGCTGCACTACCTGCTGGCCAATGTGATTGCTATTGTGGTGGCCAGTGTGAGTAATTTTTTGGCCAATGACCGCTGGACCTTTGGCCACCGTGCGCCAAAATAGGCCATGCCGCTCACAACTTCTTCGCACCCGCCGTTAACCTCATCGCCCCAACACCGCATTGCCTGGGTGACCCTGCTGCTGACTGCGGTGCTGACCTACCTTTTCGGTCTGGGTGGCCAGTATGTGCCAACCAACGGCGATGAATTGGTCTACACCCACATTGCACGTCTGACGGCGGCCAGCGGCCAGTGGCTGCCCCTGGTGTCTGACTTGGGCCACATGCGCAACACCAAACCACCGCTGCTGTTCTGGCAGGCCATGGTGGCAGGCGATTGGGGCCACAACTGGCACATGGCCGCGCTGCGCGCACCCAGCGTGCTCTACACCATGCTCATTG
>JBIJDQ010000099.1:0-7296 GCA_044344025.1 Rhodoferax sp. | reverse complement strand
ACAGCACGTTGAGGGCTTTGTCAGACATTTCGGGTTTCCTGAGGGGTTAAAGAGAATCAGACAGATTAGCGGCCAGGTGTGTCAGGCGTTTGACACCGATGGGCTCGTCTTTTAACAGGGGCACCAGCGCATAACGGCTGGCGTGCTGGGTGGTGACAGCTTCGATTTCGCGCAGTTCGTTTTTAGCCCGCTGCAACAACAAAGGTGAACTCACCCGGGCTGCGGCCACACTGTTGTTGATGACCCAGGCCCAGGGCTCAATGCCGGCGCGGCGCAGGTCGGCCTGCAAATTGGCGGCTTCCAACACGGGGGTGGTCTCGGCCAGCGTCACGATCAGCACCTTGGTTTGCTTGGGGTCTTGCAACTGCATCATGGGGGTGGTGAAGTGGGCATTTGCGCCCATTTGACGGGCAATGTCGCGGTGGTAGGCACCGGTGGCATCAAGCAGCAGCAGGGTGTGGCCGGTGGGAGCGGTGTCCATCACGACAAACTTTTTGCCCGCCTCGCGAATCACCCTTGAGAAGGCCTGAAACACCGCGATTTCTTCGGTGCAGGGTGAGCGCAGGTCTTCTTGCAACACGGCGCGCCCTGCGGCGTCGAGCTTGGCACCTTTGGTGGCCAGCACCTGAGCGCGGTAGGCCTGGGTGACTTCACGCGGGTCGATGCGGCTGACCGTCAGGTGCGCCAGCGTGCCATGCAGGGTGTCCATCAAATGGGCTGCGGGGTCTGAAGTGGTCAGGTGCACCTCATGGCCACGCGTGGCGAGTTCTACCGCCACGGCGGCGGCCAGGGTGGTTTTGCCAACGCCGCCTTTGCCCATCAGCATGACCAGGCCATGGCCGTCTTTGGCGATGTCGTTCACCAGTGAGGCCAGGTTGGGTGCTGTGATTTTTGGCGCGTCAAGTGCCGCGTTGTTATCGGGATGGTCAGGGCTGAGGTCGGTGGCGGCAGAGGAGGTCAGCAGCTGCTTCAAGGCCGCGAGACCAAAGAGGTTGAATGCCTTGAGTTCGATGTGATCCGTGGGCAAGACGCGCAACACCTCGGGTAGCTTGGCCAGCACGGCTTGCTCCCGCTGGAAAATGGCTTGTGCCAAAGGGTCGCCGACCGCCTGGGCCTCAGGAAATACACCGTTGATCACCAAATACTGTTGGGTGAGTCCAATGCCCGCCAATTCGCCGTGGGTCCGGGCAGCTTCATTTAATGTAGCGGCTTGTGCCCGTGCAACAAGCACCAGACGGGTTTTTTGTGCATCAGCCAGGGCATCTACTGCAGCCTTGTACTGGGTGCGCTGTTTTTCCAGCCCGGCCAATGGCCCCAGGCAAGAGGCATCACCTTTGCCGTCTTCCAGAAAGCCGCTCCAGGCCCCCGGCAATTGCAGCATGCGAATGGTGTGGCCGGTGGGCGCGGTGTCAAACACGATGTGGTCAAAGTCGCGGGTCAGGGCGCCGTCGATCAACAGCGCGGTGAACTCGTCAAACGCGGCAATCTCTGTGGTGCAGGCACCCGAGAGTTGTTCTTCAATGCCTTTGACCACGCTGTCAGGCAACAGGCCACGCACCGGACCAACGATTCGGTCGCGGTAGGCTTGGGCGGCGGCTTGGGGGTCAATCTCAAGCGCACTTAAATTGGGCACCTGGGGCAAAGCCGTGATCAGGTTGCCAATGGTTATGCCAAACACCTGGCCGACGTTGGACGCCGGGTCGGTGCTGACCAGCAGCACACGTTTGCCTTGCTCTGCCAAGGTGATGGCGGTGGCGCAGGCGATGGAGGTTTTGCCCACGCCGCCCTTGCCGGTGAAGAACAAAAAGCGGGGTGCTTGGGTCAGGAATTTCATCAGCAGCACTTTGCGCCACTGCAGCAGGCATTGGCTGGCGCTGCCGGGGCTTGGGGTGCCGCAGCCACACCTAGCCAGCGGGTCAGGTCCTCACGGCTGGGGTAGCGTCCGGCAAAGGCCACTTCACCATCGACCAGGGTGATGGGCAACACCGATTCGCCAGAGCGCTCCAGCAAGCCCCGCACGGTGGCGTTTTCCGCAAACGCCATGGGTTGTTGCGCCAGGTTAAACCGCTCAATGACGGCACCTTGCTGTTTGGCCCAATCGACATCGGCAGAAAAATCGACCAGCTTCTGGTCCACATCGGTGCCGCACACACCGCTGCTGCAACACAGGGCGGGGTCAAAGACTTGCACTTTTTTCATGAGGTTCTCCTTGGGTAAAAAATGGTTTAGCTGCACACGGCAGGTGGGCATAACTCGGCACACTGCTCGGGGTGACCAGCGCAGCATTCGGCGGTCAGGTAGGCAATCAGGTCTTGCATCAGCGCCAGATTGGCCCGGTACCTTTGGTAGCGCCCCTCTTGCACCACAGACACCTGTTGCGCCTGGGTCAGGGCGTTGAGGTGAAACGACAGGTTGGTGGGCGGCACCTCCAGGGTGCTGCCAATCTCACCCACCACCAGCCCCAGTGGCCCGGTTTTGACCAGCAAGCGGTAAATGTCCAGCCTCACGCCGGACGACAGGGATTCAAACACAGTGGTGGCAATCAATTTGTTCATTTCTGCAATGATACAACAATGTTTGAAGTATCGGAGTAATGATTCGGAAGAATTCGGCTGACACAGTCAGGCAAACAGGTTACATGGCGTTGTGGCGCAACGGCTCGCCCAGGTTCAAGCGCCCCCTGTGCCGCCCTGGATCGCCATCATTTACATAAAAATGGCCTGTAGTGCCTGGTTTATATGCGTCAGACGCTATTATTTTTGACATTCATGCCCTGGCCGCAGGGCGCACATTTGCGCGTAGGCCAGGGTTTCAAGCTGCAGCGTCATGTGGCAAATTTCAAAGTGCTCGTGCAGTTCTTCCTCTGCCTCTTGTAGCAAGGCGGCGGTGTCGGCTGTGTCGGTCACCAGATGGGCGGTCAGCGCAATCTGGCTGGTGCCCATGGCCCACACATGAAGGTCATGCACCTCGGTTACGCCGGGCAAGCCGTGCAGCAGTTGGCGCACTGCCAGTGGGTCCACACTGTCAGGCACGCCGTCAAACAGCAGGTGCAAAGACTGCTTGAACAAACCCCAGGTGCCCCACAAAATCACCATCGCAATCAACAAGCTGACCAGCGGGTCAAGCCAGACCCAGCCCATCCACAGCGTCAGGGCACCGGCCACCACCACGCCGGCTGACACCAGTGCGTCGGCTGCCATGTGCAAAAACGCGCCCCGGATGTTGAGGTCGTCACCGCCACGCATGAACAGCAAGGCGGTGGCGGTGTTAACCACAATGCCAATGCCAGCCACTACCATGATGGTGATGCCCTGTTCTTGCAGTGAGACATCACTCGACATAAGCCGCCCAATGGCCTCCCATGACAGGCCACCCATGGCCACCAGCAACAGCAGCGCATTGGCAAATGCCGCCAGAATGGTGGCGCGCTTAAAGCCGTAGGTCTTGCGCGCGTTGGGGCTGATCTTGACGGCCAAGGCACCGGCCCAGGCCAGCACCAACCCGGCCACATCGCCGAGGTTGTGCCCGGCATCGGCCAGCAAGGCCAGGGAGTTGATGCGCCAGCCGTAAAAGGCTTCGATGGCGACAAAGGCCGTGTTCAGCGCAATGCCGATGGCAAACGCCCGGTTGAAGTTGGCTGGGGCGTGGCTGTGGCCGCCGTGGCTGTGCCCGTGCGCATGGGGGCACGCAGCGGTGTGGTCGTGGTTGTCGGAACTGCTCATGGGGTCATTTTAGAAGGGGGGTATCGCTGCAGTCGCCATGCCGTGCAGCACCAAAATGCGGCTGCACCAACCCACGCAGCGCCCCCCCCTTTGGCCAGCGCCATTGAGGATGTGGCACAGTGGCATTCGAGTTTGGTGGCCAAGTCGGCAGGCAAGACACAATAGGGCAGACTGGCTCTATTGCATTGCCCTGCATTGCGTTGAGGTGCGACGGCAGACTAGGTCCAGCTTGTGTTTCAGGAGTGTTCGATGGATATCCCCAACGGCATGGATTTGCCAGAGTTTGCCAGTGCGCTGATTCATTCCCGCCAGCATGTGGCACCCAGGCGGCTGGTTGAACCTGGCCCGAGCCCTGCGCAACTGCAAGCCATTTTGGCTGCGGCTGGTGCCGCGCCTGACCACGGCAAGTTGTTGCCCTGGCGGTTTGTTGTGGTGCCCGACACCAAGCGGCAGGTTTTGGCCGAGGCTTTTGGCTTGGCTCTGCAAGACCGCGACCCCCTGGCCACGGCAGAGCAAATTGAAAACGCCCGGGAAAAAGCCCACCGGTCGCCTTTTTTGATGTTGGCCATAGCCCGCCTTGCAGGCAGCGACCCTGAGGTGGAAGCCGCGCGGGCTGCTGGTGGTGAACTTGAGGTGAACGATGCCGAACGCCTGGTGTCACTGGGGTGTGCCATACAAAACGTGCTGCTCACCGCCCATGCTTTTGGGTTTGGCTCCGGGCTGACCAGCGGGCAGGCATTGGCTTCCACCCGACTGCGGGTGCTGTTTGGTCTGCAAGTGCATGAGCAGGCGGTGTGTTGCATCAACGTGGGCACAGTCAACAAAGGCAAACCGCCACGCTTGCGGCCAGATGTGACAGCTTTTGTCAGTAGCCTTTGACAGTAAGCGGATCAGATGCGGGGCAAGGCCAGCGTGGCCGCCAGCCCACCCTGGGGTCGGTTAGCAAGCTGCAGTTCGCCCTGGTGCAGCAGGGCGATGTCTTTTGCAATTGACAAGCCCAAGCCGACACCCTCACCAGCCTGGCTGCGTGCGCGGTCTACCCGAAAGTAGGGCTCGGTGACTTTGGTCAGGTGTTCCGGGGCAATGCCCGGCCCCTCATCTTCCACCGTGACACGCAGGCATGCAACGCTGTCTTGCACGCGAATGTGGGCACCATGGCCGTACTTGAAGGCGTTGTCGATCAGGTTTTGCAGTGCCCGGCGCAGTGCTGAAAGCCTGCCATTGAATGGGGAGTGCGCTTGCCCCTCAAGGTGAATGCACCGTCCAAGCAGCAGCGCGTCTTCGGTCATGCTCTCCAGCAGCGCGTTGATGTCAATGGCGCGCACCACTTCATGGGTTTGCAGGCCACGCAAGTAGTCCAGTGTGGCATCAATCATGGCCGCCATGCTTTCCAGGTCAGCGGCCATCTGGTCACGCAGAACGTCATCGTCAATCAGTTCGGTGCGCAGGCGCAGGCGGGTCAAGGGGGTGCGCAGGTCATGAGACACGGCGGCCAGGGCACGGGCGCGTTCACTGACCAGGCGTTTGATTTTGGCTTGCATGTGGTTAAAAGCCTGTGCGGCGCGCCGGGTTTCGGCTGGGCCTGTTTCAGCCAGGGGTGGGGCATCAAGGTCGCGCCCCAGTGTGTCAGCCGCCTGCGCCAGCTGTTGCAGTGGCCGGGTGGCTTGGCGCACGGCCAGCATCACCACCGCACCTACCAGCCCCAGACTGGTCAGCAGTTGAAAGATTAGCGCATCAGACAGGGCCGGGGTGCCGGTGTCTCCCTCGTAGCCTACCGAGACCCTTATCCACTGGCCGTCAGTCAAGCGCACATCGACGCTGCGCTTGTTGTTGCCGCGTGCCTGGCCTGAGCCCAAACCCATGCCTGGACCCATGCCCATTCCAGGGCCACCCCCCCAAGTGGCACGCACATCTCGGGGGCTACCCAAACGCTCTCTGAGGTTGGCCTGCAGGGCCTCACGCGGCAAGCCCGCCAGGGCCTGGCTTTCGCTGATCAATTCAACCCGTAAACCTGTGTATTGCAGCGCTGCCAACGCCGATTGGCGTTGCGGCGGGGCATTGGCTTCAAGCAGGCGAACGGCCTCAGCCACGCGGTCAAGCACATGCAGCCCGCGTGCCTGGGTGACCACAGCAGCGCGCTCGCCCCATTGCAGCCAAAGGCTCGCACTCTGGGCCACCAGCAGACCAGCAAGCAAGATCAGCGCCATGCGCGCCGACAGGCTCAATGACAGGGCGCGCCAGTTCACGCGCATGTCTGGCGTGCCTCAACGGTGGCGGCCAGCACATAACCCTCGCCACGCACGGTTTTGATCAACTGCGGCTCACGGCTGTCGTCGCGCAGGCGCAGGCGCAGGCGGCTCACCTGCACGTCAATGGCACGGTCATAGGCTTCGGCCTCGTGGCCGTGGATCATTTCGGTGAGCTGGTCGCGGTTCAATACCCGGTTGGGGTGCTCCAGCAAGATGCGCAGCAGGCGGAACTCACCGCCAGACAGGGGTGTGGCGACCGCGTCGGGCGAGGTCAGCAAGCGTTCGGCCGTGTCGAGCGACCAACCGGCAAAGCAGAGGTAACGCACCGGTTCGGGCTTCAGGTTGGGCGGTAGGGCGCGGGTGCGGCGCAAGATGGATTTGATGCGCGCCAGCAGCTCGCGCGGGTTGAAGGGTTTGACCAGGTAGTCGTCCGCGCCCATCTCAATGCCCACAATACGGTCAGTTTCTTCACCCCGGGCCGTCAGCATGATGACTGGAAGGTTGGACTTGGCGCGAAGGTCGCGGCACAGCGTGAGGCCATCGGCGTCGGGCAGCATCAAGTCCAGCACCAGAAGGTCTACCGCGTGCAACTGCAGCATGTGCCACATCTCGCGGCCATCACGGGCGGCGACAGCCTCAAACCCGTTGCGCGCCAGATAGTCCACCAGCAGGCGGCGAATTTCGGGTTCGTCATCGACGATCAGAATGCAGTCCTTGTGTTCCATACCGCTCCATTTGTTGCCTTTCAGGGGCAAGCCTACAACCAGACCGCTCTCGGGTTATAGCGGTCTACCTGGCATTTTGTAACGCACTGTAACGCAAGCTACATGCGTAACACAGTGATGCAAATCTTGGGTTTTCCGCAACACGGCGTTGACACAAACGGACTCAAATAGGGTCAGGGATGCAGGCTAGACCCGCAGCCCAACACGGTTTAACTTAAGGAGTTCCATCATGAAAACCTCAACCACTTTCAAAGCCATCGCCATCGCCACCACACTGGCTGCGGCATTGTCAGCATCGGTGCTGGCCCAAAGCGCACCGGCCGCTGCGCCCGGCATGGGCATGGGCCCCGGCACCGGCCAAATGGGTCCAGGTGCAGGCGGGATGCGGGCTATGCGGTTTGACAAAACCAACACCCCCGGCTGGGTACTGATGACTGCCGAAGAACGGACCGCCAACCAAGCCAAGATGCGCGCCGTCAAAACTTTCGACGAATGCAAAGTGTTGCAGACCGAGCAACACGCCATCATGGAGGCGCGCGCCAAAGAAAAAGGTGTCACCCTGAACATGCCACTCCAAAACGCTTGCGACCGCATGAAGGC
>JBIJDQ010000098.1:0-7308 GCA_044344025.1 Rhodoferax sp. | reverse complement strand
GGGCGGCGCTGGTGCACCTGTGGTTTGAATCCATACACCCGTTTGAAGATGGCAACGGCCGCCTGGGCCGTGCGCTGGCCGACATGGCCCTGGCCCAAGACATGCGCACGCAAGACCCGCAGGCCAACCCCGCTTTGGTGCGTGTGTTCGGCATGGCCCGCCAGATGCTCAAAACCCGTTCCGCGTATTACGACGCACTCAACCATGCGCAGCGCCTGGGCGGCATTGCGTCTGAGGCCACCGCGATGGATGTCACGCCTTGGGTGCAATGGTTTGTTCAAGCCTTTACCCGCGCGTGCATAGCCAGCCAGGCCGTGGTGATGGATGCCACTGAGAAAGCGCAATTCCGCCTGCGGGCGGGGCAGTGCCATATCAATCCTCGCCAAAGCAAAGTGCTGGAGCGCCTGCTGGAAGCCGGGCATGTACGCTCAGGTGGCGGATTTTTGGGCGGCATGAGCACCGAGAAGTACGCCAAGATCACCGGCACCTCCAAGGCCACCGCCACGCGCGACTTGGCCGATTTGCTAGCCCATGGTTTGCTGCGCGTGGAGGGTGTTGGCAAGGCCACGCGCTACGCGGTGAACGTGCCCGGCTGGGAGCAGCCTGCGCCCAAGCCCTGAGTGAAGGGCCAGGAGTCTGATCTACTTCGCGAGGTACCCGCTCGCGATGAGCCTGAGAGTCGACGGGCGAATCCCCAGCGAATCCAGACCAAATAGTGGAACTTCCGTGCTACGAATGCAGCCCGGACATCACCACCACCAACGCGCACAAGCCGCCAAACACCACAAAACCGACCATCGACATCCGGCGCAGCTGCCGATTGAAATTGGCTAAGCGGGTTTGCAGGCTGGTCGGTGGTCGCAGGCTCAATACGCCTGAAGCCATCCCGCAGGCGGCACCGGCAAACAGCGGCGCATATAGCGCAAAACCGACGTAGTTGTATTCGCGCTTGAGCAGGCAAAACGGGCAGTGGTGGTGCGGGTTTTCGTAAATATAGATCGACACCGCCGATACCACCGCCACCAGTGCCACGGCAAAAAAAGCCGTACTCACCACCCCGTAAGCGACCGCCAGCGCGCGCCAACGGTCTGCTAGCCAGCCCAGCAACGTGGTCACGCCAAGGCTGATATACAGCAGGATGAGTGCAGTTTGCGGGTCTAGCGCCGCCGCGTCACCACCCAGCCCGGCTTTTTCGGGGTTAAACACAGTGCCACAGCAAGAGGTCAGCGTGTCGGTCTTGAGGTCAGAAAAATAAGCCAAACTCAAACCCGCATCGACCAGGCCAAGCGGCGCGATGAGCAGCAGTAGAGCGTATTTGCGTCGGGTCAGCGGGTAGTCCCGGGCCTGCACATCGACATGGTTCATCGCCAGCCAGACAATGGCTGCAAAAAACAGCGCAATTTTGGCGAACAGGGCCGGAAAGCCATACACACTGGCATTAAAAGTGCCAAACGCACACATGGCCCCAATCAGCATCGAAGCCATACTGTCAGCGTTAAACACCATCAGCAACAGCGCGATACCTTGCAACCCCATTACCAATGTAAGTGTGGTGGAAATGAGGTAGGTGCGGCGCTCCAGTTCGATTTGACGGCGCGCACCGCTGGCCAGATTCCAGTGGCGCAGCAGTTGCACAGCAAAAACACCTGCCCAGCTCAGGCCGCCGGCACTCACCAGCGCCGCCAAGCTCAGGGCCATCACCGGCGGATGCAAGATCATGCTAGATCCACCACACGCCCGTCGGCCATGGCTACCACCCGGTCCACCACAGCGGCACGCGTGATGCGCGGGTCGTGGCTAGACAACACCACGGTTTTGCCACATGCTTTCAGGCTCGCCACGATGTCCAGGAACTGCACGGTCAAGGTGGCGTCAAGGTTGGCAGTTGGCTCGTCTGCAATCAAGATTGCCGGATCGTTGATGAGAGCGCGGGCAATCGCCGTTCGCTGCATTTCGCCGCCCGAGAGCAACTCCACCTTGAACGCCGCGCGGTGACCAATACCAAGCTGCGCCATCACGCCTTGGGTACGCGCCACAAGCTCGGCGTAGGGCAGTCCCAACGGGTAGGCCGGCAGCATCACGTTGTCCAGCACGCTCAAGCCAGGTATCAGGTTGAAGCGCTGAAACGCAAAACCAAAGGTTTTTCGCCGAACCTGTGCCAGATGGTGCTCGGGCAGACCCGAGAGCAGCTCACCGTGCAAAGCCACCCGCCCGGAGGTTGGACGCGCCAGGCAACCAATCAGCGTCAGCAGGCTGGTTTTGCCAGAACCGCTGGGGCCCTCAAGCACGGTGACCTGGCCCATTTGCAGGCACAAGTCCACCTCACGAACAGCAGTCACCTCATTAGGCTGGCCGTCGTGGTAACGCTTGGTGACTTGGGTCAGTTCGAGCATGGCAGAAATGTTTTAGCGCATGACGGCATCGGGGTCGGCAGCGGCAGAACGCCACACCGGCACCACAATGGCGGCCAAATAAGGTAGCACGGTCAACAGGCCCAGGGTAACGATTTGCACACCGTCGATGTGGGGAGTGAGTAACACACGCGGATACAAGGTGGACCAGCCCTTAAGCACCGGCTCGATCAAAGGCGCCGAAAAGAAAAAAACATGCACATATGCCAGCACAAATCCTGCAAAAAAGGCAGTCAAGGTGACCAACGTAGCCTCCCACAGCTTCATGCGCACAATGTCGCCGGTGTCCCAGCCAATCGCCTTGAGGATGCCGATGTCGCGCTTCTCCTGCGCTGACAACCCGCTTGCCTTGTCAAACGCCAGAATGCCAAAGGCCAGCACAGCACCGGATAACAGCGCCAGCAGCAGCCCTTCGCGCCAGCTAAACACGGCTTCATAGGTGCGCAGCACGTCGCCCTTGGTAATGAGCCTGTGTTGGCGCAAGGCTATGCCGGCCTTCTCCGCCACCTTGCTGACTTCCTTGGGGTTGCGCACATGTATGGCAATGTCGGTGTACTCATCGGCACCGAGCTGAAAAAAGCGGCGGAAGTCGGTTTCGGACAGCAACACCAGGTCGCTGCTGACCAGTGCCGTAGCCTCCGGCAGGATCGCTTTAACCCTGAGATTCAAAAACGGCCCGGCCGGTGACACCAGGTAAATCGGGCGGCCCACACTCGCTTTGCGCAGTCGTGCAACACCTTCGCCAATGATGACTTCGCCGTCTTGGAGCGCATATTGCGGCTCGTGGCTGGAGGGCACTTGCAGGGTGTAGTTGGCGCCGGTTGAGGTGTCATACAAATATCCCCACAACCGCCCTTCGACCCGGGGTGCACCGCGCAAGCCTTGAAGTTTTTCAATGTCGGCAGAATGGCTCATGTCGTGACGGCCCATGCGCAGGCCTTGAGCCACCACATCGGGGCTACCCTGAAAAACCTGGGCGGCTTCCCGACGCAGGGCGCCACCCAGCAATATCACCGAAGCCATTACAAAAATCAGTGTGGTGTAGATCAGCCACAGCCCCAGGTTTTTGCCACGCTGGCGCGCCATGGCTGCCATCGTGTAGTCGATCAGGTAGCGTTGACGGTTGAACCAGTGTTGCATGGGGCTAAAAACAGGGCTCATTGCAAGGGCCTTGCATCGGAAAAGCCCGATGGGGGGTACATGCGTGTGGGCTGCACAAGTGATCCGGCTGGAAAATGCTCCAGCGCGACTGGTCCGTCCTGAAACGCCGAAAATGCATCGGCCTGGCTCAGATGGCGGGTGTAGCGCGCTTCGGTGAACCAGGCGAAATCGGTCAGGTGCAACGCCTGCACCATGACCGCCATCGCCGCTGGTTGCACCGCCGCATGGCGCTGCGCCCAGGCACTGTGGGCCAAAGCCCCCAGACTCGCCAGCGCCAGCGTGCCGATCAGACCCAGCGCCAGGCTGGAGCCGCGCAGGGACGCTCCCACCCTGCGCGCGGGCTGGTCGGGAACTGACACGTGGTTCGTCATCAGAACTTGCCGTTGTCCAGACCCTGCAACATGGCTTGGGTCACGTCGCGAAACCGCAGGACGCGTTTGCCGCTGTGATCGGCCATAAACTCTTTGGCCTCGGCTTCGCTGTCGTGCGGCACCAGTTCGTGCCCCATGGGACCCAGCACGTCGGAACCAATCACGTAGAAGGCCGCCGCAGCATCAATCCGTGTGGTGCCGTAGTAGTCCGTTACACCCATGCCCTGCATCTCAGTCACGGTGCGGCCAGGCTCGTACTTTTTCAGGTCTTGCAGATACTTGAAGAAGTCTTTGGCCCCGTCAAAGTGCACCGCCTTACCATCCCGCCACAAGACCGTAGCAATCCAGTATGGGTACGAAGCCACAAACATGCCACACACGGGACAAGTGTCGCGCGGGCCGGGCGCAGGCAGCTTGACCGGTTTGGCGTGGGCTGACTGCAAACCGGCAAGCGCACCGGCGGCGAACGCGAGTATCTGCAACACACCACGTCGATTCCACGGGTGTGCAGCCGCACCTGATGGTGAACAAGCCCGGCACATGGCATCAGGCCCCGGCGGCCAGTTTCTTGCGCATTTCGCCACGCCGCTTGCGTAGCATGATGGTGTCTTCCGCCATCACCAGGTAAGCACTGGTCAAGGCCCCATTGAAGTCCACTATCTTGGCGCCGGCTTTGCTAGCGGCCTCAGCACTGGCAGCCGCTTCTGCGGCAGCGCGATTGGCGTAGGCTGAGTTGCTGACCTTGGTCATGGTGCCGGGTTTACTGGGATCCACCACGTAGTGCAATTTTTCCACCGGCACCAGCGGCTTGATGTCGCCGGAAGCACCTGCATCGCCCGCATAAATCGCCTTGGGACCGCGGTCCATGTTGAGTGACAGGCTAATAGCCGAACAGTGCAGCGAGCAAGTGCCCTCAACGCTGTCGTCTTCATAAACCAGCAAATGACGGGTGTGGCTGAACTTGGCGCGCTCCATTCCACAGTAGCGGCAGCGCGGGTATTTTTCCAGTTCCTTGGTCAACGGGTCTTTGTCCTTGGGCAGATTGGCAACGGGGCCATATGCATCGGACCATTGCGTTGGAGGCATGTCGGGTTTGGCAAGGTCTTGTGCAACTGCAACATTGGCAACGTTAGCGCCGCCAAATGCCAACGCGCTGACCGATGCTGTTTTCAGCAAGTCGCGACGATTGAAGGGTACTTTACTCATGATGATCTCCTTGGTATTTGAAAATATATTGATTGTGAAAACGAAAATAGCGGGTGGCTCAAGAGCTTGCATCCAGCAGATGCCTGACATCTTCAGCCAGATTCCGGGCAGGCTGCCCCGGCCTGAAAGCAAGCCGCAACTTGCCTGTCCGATCAAAGACATAGGTAATGGCCGTGTGGTCGATGGTGTAGCTGCCACCCAATGGAACTTTGCGGAAGTACACTTTGAATTGTTTGGCAGTGTCCTGAGTTCGCGCCACATCAGAACTCAGACCAATAAAACTGGGATGAAAACTGCTAACAAAGGCACTCAGCACTTCACGCGTGTCGCGTTCGGGATCCAGACTGACGAACAACACCTGAACGTTACTTCCGTCGTCGCCCAATGCCTGAAGCGCCTCCACAGCGACAGTAAGCGCTGCGGGACAAATATCCGGACATTGAGTAAATCCAAAAAATAGCATCACCACTTTGCCGCGGAAATCTGCCAACGTGCGTTCCCTGCCCTGCTGGTCCGTCAGTCGAAAATCTTTTCCATAGGGCGCGCCGGTGATATTCAGACTGTGCGGTGCTGGGGTATCGCTTGGGGTGCAACCCCAGGACATGGCACAGACAGCCAGACCGGCGAGCCAGAAACGGCGACTGGCGAATCGATTGACGATGAATAAATCGAGGAGCATGAACACGAAAACGATCAAAATGCCGGCAAAAGCGGCAAGCCCGGACAGGGATGAAGGTTGCAACTGAAATCAGTCCCCAGCCCTTTATGGGCGTGCACTGTCAGCTACAAATTCAATAGCTAAAGAAAAGCAGAGGGGGGTCCGCAAGAGGGCGGAGGTGGGGAGGTCGAAACGACGTGGGAGACGACCACGCCAGTTGGCTGCACATCAGTCAGCAGCTTGACCAACTCGGGAGGCAACGGTGCAATGTCCAGCGGTGCCGCGCTACCCAGTACACACAAGGGGCATTGTGCTACGTTGCTGCGCTCGGTGCTGATTGAGCCATCAGCATGAATCTCCACTTCAACCATTCCGACCGAAGAGCAAATCACCAATTTATCCGGCGAATGAACCATCGGACTGGCCACCGCCACTCCAAGCGTCAAGACAAACCAAAGCAATGCCAATTTGGCCAGCCAAGGTGTGTTGCGCAAGGATTGCATGAAGGACATGGGGAAATTGTGACAGCGGCAACGCTGTCAAACTTTGATGTACATCAACGAAGGAGCCAGTTGCAGCTCCAGATTCGAAATGAGCCGAGGCGCGAAATCAATGCCCTTCTGAATTACCCGCCTTGGCGCGCGACCGTGCGGGGACAAGGTACCCAGCCGCGATGGTTCTCAGGGTCGCAGGGCGAATGCCAAGGGACTCCAAGCCAGGAAACAAGCCAGTTGCAACGTTTGGCACTTGCATGGACCCCAGGTTGTCGCGGCTCATGAGTGGTTCCCCGGGGGCCAACTCCATGGCCAGCGCCTGCAACTTGCCCATCCACATGGGCAATGGAATGACCGGGCGCCCGCCCCCACCGTTCACGCCAGCCAATTCCGCAGAAATTTGGACCAACTGCCTGAGCGTAAAGACCTCCGGCCCGCAGACTTCCAGCACCCGCGGCTTCCCGGAGGCACTGGCAGGCAAACCGACACAACACACCACTGCGCGGGCAACGTCGTCTACCCAAACCGGCTGGAACCTGGCTTCAGCACCGGCAAGCGGCATCAGCGGAAATACTTTTTGCAGTTTGGCAAACAAGTTGAGAAACTTGTCTTGCGCACCAAAAATCACGCTGGGCCGCAGAATCGACAACTCCAGCCCTGCTGGCACCACCGGCTTGCTGGCCTGCAAAAGGGCTAGTTCACCCAAAGCCTTGCTACGCAGATACAAGGAAGGCGCCTGCTCTGGCGCTGATGTATCCACCCCCAGCGCACTCACATGCACCACCTGCTGCACACCTGCGGCCACGCAGGCACGCGCCAGCTTTTGCGGCAAAGTGACGTGGGCTTTTTCGAATGCTGCCTTGTCGCCATGCAGAATGGCGACCAGATTCACCACCGCGTCGTGCCCTTGCAGCGCTGCAGCCAATGCTGCTTCGTCATGCACATTGAGCTCCTGCACGGTGAGCATGGGCAAGTGTTGCAGGTGGCGCGCATTGCTCCGCCTACGC
>JBIJDQ010000549.1:0-2733 GCA_044344025.1 Rhodoferax sp. | reverse complement strand
TGGTGGCACGTAGCCTTGGGCGGCATCCGCTCCATCACCGAAAAAGTGGTTTTCCATTTGGCGTGCAAGGTATTGCCGCGCCCGCGCATCGGCCAGGTTCAGCCGGTTTTCATTCACCAGCATGGTCTGGTGCTTGAGCCATTGAGCCCAGGCTTCCTTGCTGACGTTTTCCCACAGGCGTTTACCCAACTCGCCAGGGTAGGGCGGAAAATCAAGCCCATCCGCCTCAATACCCAGTTTGATGCAAACCACAGTGCGCGCCATAAATACCCTTTGACTGAATGTACAAAGGTTGAACTTTAGCAAGCTTTTTCATCGAAAGACTTACTGACGTAAAATCCACCCTTATGGCAAAAGCAGATACCAAAACCAAAATCGTGGCCGATGGCCTGCGGTACAAATCCAAAGTGTCGGGTTCACCCTTCACGGCGGCCACTTCGTTTGGTGCCGCCACCATGTCGTGCTTTTTGTGCGGCAAACACCGGGCGCGCTCTCAAATGATTTCCAAGAAAATCTTGGGAAAATCTCAGGCCGTGTGCGCGCCGTCGTGCAAAGCACTGGACGAAGCGTCCAAGTAGTTCCATGCGCGAGGTGTTGAACGCGCTTGACCAAGCACCCCGACGCGTTTTTGCGCTGGTTAGCGCTGCTTGCGTATTGATGTTGGCCTTCGGCCTGTACCTGCAACTCAGCAAGGGGCTCTCCCCCTGTCCCATGTGCATTGTGCAACGCTACGCACTAATCTCCGTGGCTATCTTTTCTGGCTTGACCGCCGCCAGCAGCAAGAAGTCGATGCATGTTTTTGGTGCCGCGTCAATGTTTGCTGGGGCTGGTTTTGGTGCTTTTGTGGCGGCGCGCCAGACCTGGTTGCAGTGGTACCCACCAGAGATCGCCACCTGTGGCCGCGACTTCTACGGCATGGTGAGTGACTTTCCCCTTAACCGTGCGATTCCGATGATCTTCAGAGGCAGTGGGGATTGCTCGGCGGTGGATTGGACTTTTCTGGGTGGCTCCATCGCCAATTGGTCGTTTGTGTGCTTTACCCTCATGGGAAGTTTAGCCCTGTTGTTGATCTGGCGCAGGGCCGCGCGCCCCTGAATCGGCTACAGCAACACGTTCCCTGGGTGTTCGCCGCGCTCGTAGACCACATGGGCGCGTCCCACCAGCAAGGTGTCAAGCGTACCAATGTTGGACAAATCCTTGTTGGTATAGGGCAGCTTGTGCAGCACATACCGCATGGCGTTCAGGCGAGCACGTTTTTTGCAGTCTGATTTGATGACCGTCCAGGGCGCATCTGCGGTGTCGGTCTCAAAAAACATCGCTTCTTTAGCCTTGGTGTACTCTTCCCATTTGTCGAGCGATGCCAAATCAATTGGGCTCAGTTTCCATTGCTTCAGGGGGTGCAGTTCACGTTCTTTGAAGCGTCGGCGCTGCTCTTTGCGGCTGACCGAAAACCAGAACTTGATCAAGTGAACACCGCTTTGCACCAGTTGACGCTCAAACAGGGGGGCTTGGTGAATGAATTGCTGGTATTCCTTCTCAGAACAAAAGCCCATGACACGCTCGACACCTGCTCGGTTGTACCAAGAGCGGTCAAACATCACAATTTCGCCAGCGGTCGGCAAGTGTTGCACGTAGCGCTGAAAGTACCACTGACCACGTTCTGACTCTGTGGGCTTTTCCAGCGCGACCACCCGTGCGCCACGCGGATTAAGGTGCTCATTGAAGCGACGAATGGTGCCGCCTTTGCCTGCCGCATCGCGTCCTTCAAAGAGAATCACCACACGCTGGCCGGATTCTTTAGCCCAGCTTTGCAGTTTGAGCAATTCGACTTGTAGCTGGTATTTTTGTGACTCATAGCGCTTTCGAGACATCAGGTTTTTGTAGGGGTAGCCACCGCTACGCCAGTCGGCGGACAACTCATCATCGGGCTTGCTGTTTTTGCCCCAGGGTTGGGCTTGGCCTTCAAGCAGCATTTGCCGAATCGCGGCCGCATCGTCGGGCGAGCTGCCTTCCAGCAAGGTTTTCAGGGCATCGACCTTGCTGGTGGCATTGGCCAAAATATCGCTGATGGCTTGGTTTTTACTGATTTGGGCGGCATCGATGCTTTTGTTGATGACACGGCGAGCGATTCCCGCAGTGGAATTTGCCCCGCTCGTGTCACCCCGGGCTACAGAGCGAACCGGCTCCGCAGGGGCTTGAATCGCCGCCTTGGTCACCGGTTTTGTGGCGGTCTTTGGCGCAGGCTTCTTTCTGGCGGCTGGTGACTTGCCCACGGCAACGGCTTGGGCAGAAGAAGAGGCAGGAGAAGGAGGGGTAGTGGCGAGGATTTTTTCGGTCATGGTGCTTTTGTTAAATGGCTTCCGATAAATTTTGCACTTTTCTGCGCCCCTAAAAGTTGATTTGTGTCAAATCGAAGTTATTTTTTTGGGGTGTCTTAACCGCTTAGAGTGGCAAACTGTCCAATGCATCGTAGCTCCTTTTAAGCCACAACTTGACCCGTTGGCGCTCCAGCAGGCCCAGCGCATCAGTCTCAGATTTGTTGTGGATCGCTGCCCAAAAGCTGGCGTTTTGACGGTCAATTTTTCGCATACTGGCCTCGTGCAGTTGTCCCAGATTGATGACCTGCGCACCCAGGCTGAGCGCTTCTTCCAGCGCGCCAGAAGCATCAAGCTGCGAAAAGTCCGTGCCGCGTCCCAAGTTTCTGACCACCACATAGTTCGGTCCGGCCCCATA
>JBIJDQ010000228.1:0-4570 GCA_044344025.1 Rhodoferax sp. | reverse complement strand
GAGTCTTTGCCAGCATCTGCCACATGCCAAAAGTTCACAGTGATGCCCATGTCAGCCAGCAATGGCAACAGGTCAGAATCCTTGATCCAACGTGCCAGCGGGGCCGCAGTTTGAGCTGCCAAGTCAACAATTACACGCGGAAATTCTCCTTCAGGGGCGGACTCGAACACACTCACCAACTGGTCCAGACCCTCAAAGCTGTCCACCAGCACAGGGGATGCGTAGTCGGCATAAAAGCGGGTGAACGACGTGTGAGAACGGTCGGTATCAAAACCTATAAATGCCTTGTCTTGGTCAATGAAGTACTGCGCCAGCAGCCGCGCCACCACCGATTTACCCACGCCGCCTTTTTCGCCGCCAATAAAATTAAGAGAACTCATAAATTTGTTTCCTGTGATGGGTTGAAGTTAAGCCAAGATGCTTACGCGAACGAGTTAGCAAGAGTTGTGCTAAAGATAGGCCTTCATGCCTGTGATTACATCAATTTTTTGACCAGTACTTGGCTTTTACGGTCCCAGTTGTATTTGCGCTTGCGTGCCTCGGGCAACCAATCGGGGTCAACCTGCACAAAACCGCGTTTGATAAACCAATGCATGGTGCGCGTACTCAGGACGAAAATGCTGTCCAGGCCTGCGGCTTTGGCGCGTTGCTCAATGCGTTTAAGCACCCGTTCACCATCGCCTTGACCTTGTACATGGGGCGACACGGTGAGTGCTGCCATTTCTGCTGTGCGGGCCTCTGGGTATGTGTAGAGTGCAGCGCAGGCAAAAATCACGCCGTCGTGTTCAATCACGGTGTAGTAACCGACATCACGCTCTATTTCGGTGCGGCTGCGCTTGACCAGGGTGCCATCTTTCTCGAAAGGTTCAATCAGTTGCAGAATCCCGCCGACGTCGTCCACAGTGGCCTCGCGCAGGCTCTCTAATTTTTCGTCCACCACCATGGTGCCAATGCCATCGTGCACATAGACCTCCAACAAAATGGAGCCATCCACTGCAAATGGAATGATGTGGCTGCGCTCCACGCCGCCTTTGCAGGCCTTGACGCAGTGCTGCAAATAAAACGCGGTGTCGCTTGGGTGGTTGGCGCTGGGTAAGTCGGCCAGTAGCTTTTCGGCCGCAGCCAGGGGCAGCTCAGTGTCGATGGGATTGTCTTCACTCACGGGTTGGTTGACGTGTGTGGGAATGCCCGGAACTTCGGTGACAAAAATCAGCTTGTCGGCTTGCAGTGTTGTTGCCACCGAGGTGGCGACTTCTTCCATGGTCAGGTTGAAGGCCTCGCCAGTGGGGGAGAATCCAAAAGGCGACATCAGCACCAGTGCGCCCATGTCCAGCGAACGCATGATGCCAGCTGTGTCAATCTTGCGCACCAAACCCGAGTGCTGAAAGTCAACGCCGTCCACAATACCCACCGGGCGGGCGGTTAAAAAGTTGCCTGAGATGACCCGCACCGTGGCTCCTGCCATGGGCGTGTTGGGCAGGCCCTGGCTGAAAGCGGCTTCAATCTCGTAGCGCAACTGGCCAGCGGCTTCTTGCGCGCAGTCAAGCGCTACTTCATCGGTGATACGGATGCCATTAAAGTAACGTGGGTTGTGGCCCTTGGCTTTGAGTTGTTCGTTCACCTGCGGGCGAAAGCCATGCACCAGCACCACTTTCACCCCCATGCTCTGGATCAGGGCCAGGTCTTGCGCCAAATTGGGTAATTTACCGGCGGCAATGGCTTCACCACACACGCCCACCACAAAGGTCTGGTTGCGAAATTTGTGGATGTAAGGTGCCACCGAGCGAAACCAGGGAACAAAGGTGAAATTGAAAATGGAAGACATTAGGCGAATGGGAGAGGGGAATACGGGTAGCGGGGTGCAAAAAGTGTATCAGTCGCAGCAGCGGCATAAACAAGGTTTGCGAAAACAGCAATCTGATGGCGCTTTCGCGCTTCAGCACTCACTAATCTATGCCAACGCTGCATGGCTAAAGTAGCCGTTTGTGGTGACTTGGGTTGCGCAATTTCAGTTAGACTGAACCAAAGGAGTCATCACTATGGCAGGCGTATTCGGTAAAGATCCCCACATGAAAAAGAGCAACCACGCGGAGCTCGAAAGGCTCAACTTGGAGCGCAAACGCAAGTTGGCTGAGGCGGCGATCAAATTTACGCGGAAGAAACCTGTCTCGCCAAGCCGCGAAATAGCCGCGAAGTGAAATAGCGACAGCTCAGCAAGAGCAAACCCTATCAATTTCGGCCGGCCACCTGAGCGGCCTCGTCTTTTGCCTTGACTGAAAGAACATCTGTAACGATCTGAGTGCGGGCTTTCAGCCATCAAACAACAGCAGTGGTTGGGTTATGCAGCTTGAAAGCACCTGCAAGCGCCCCATGTAAGAAGCAGTTCTAATACCTTTTGGAGTGCTTTATGCGTGCTGACAGATTCACCACCAAGTTTTCTGAAGCCTTGGGCGATGCCCAATCACTGGCGCTGGGCCAGGACCATGCTTACATTGAGCCTGCCCACATGCTGGTGGCCTTGCTCAAACAGGACGATGGTCCAAAAGCTTTGCTGCAGCGCGCTGGGGTCAACGTGACCGGGCTATTAACTGCCTCGGAAGCTGCCGTCAAGAGGCTGCCGCAAGTCACTGGGCAAGAGCAGGTGCAAGTGGGGCGCGACATGGTCACCTTGCTGCAGGCGGCTGAGAAAGAAGCCATCAAACGTGGCGACAAGTTTGTGGCGGCCGAGTTGTTTTTGCTCGCCCTCACCGAAAGCAAGGCTGACGCGGGCAATATGGCCCGTGCCAATGGCCTGACCCGCAAGAGCCTCGAAGCCGCCATTGAGGCGGTGCGCGGTGGTCAGAACGTGGACAGTGCGGATGCCGAAGACCAGCGCGAAAGCCTCAAAAAATACTGCATTGACCTGACCGAGCGCGCCCGCATGGGCAAGCTTGACCCTGTGATTGGCCGTGACGATGAAATTCGACGTGCCATTCAGGTGCTGCAGCGCCGCACCAAAAACAACCCGGTGCTGATTGGCGAGCCTGGTGTGGGCAAAACGGCGATTGTGGAAGGGCTGGCGCAACGCATTGTGGCGGGCGAAGTGCCTGAGTCGCTCAAAGGCAAACGGGTGTTGAACCTGGACATGGCATCACTTTTAGCCGGGGCCAAGTTCCGAGGCGAGTTTGAAGAGCGTCTGAAAAATGTGCTTAAAGACCTGGCCAAAGACGAGGGCCAGACCATTGTTTTTATTGATGAGTTGCACACCATGGTCGGCGCAGGCAAAGCCGAAGGGGCCATGGACGCTGGCAACATGCTCAAACCCGCGCTGGCTCGGGGCGAGTTGCACTGCGTGGGTGCCACGACGCTGGACGAGTACCGCAAGTACATTGAAAAAGATGCTGCGCTTGAGCGTCGTTTCCAGAAAATACTGGTTGGAGAGCCCACGGTGGAAGCCACCATTGCCATTTTGCGTGGCCTGAAAGAGCGTTACGAAAAACACCATAACGTGGACATTACCGACCCGGCCATTGTGGCCGCTGCAGAGCTTAGCCACCGCTACATCACTGACCGGTTTTTGCCCGACAAGGCGATTGACCTGATTGATGAGGCCGCCAGCAAGGTCAAGATTGAGATGGACTCCAAGCCAGAGGTGATGGATAAGCTGGACCGTCGTTTGATTCAGTTACAGATTGAACGCGAAGCGGTTAAGAAGGAAAAGGACGAGGCATCTCTGAAACGCCTTGAACTCATCAATGATGAAATTGCCAGCTTGCAGAAAGAAATTGCAAACCTGGACGAAATTTGGAAAGCCGAAAAGGCCAGTGCTCAAGGCAGTGGCGACTTGCGCGAACAAAAAGACAAAGTCGTGCAGCAGATTGAAGAACTCACCCGCAAGGGCGATTTCAATAAAGTGGCCGAACTGCAATACGGCAAGTTACCCGAGCTGGAAAAACGCCTTAAAGAGGCTCAAGACAAGGAAGCCAACCGGGCCGAAGGGTCCGCGCCGCGCTTGCTGCGCACCCAGGTGGGTGCCGAAGAAATCGCCGAAGTGGTCAGCCGCGCCACCGGCATCCCGGTCAGCAAAATGATGCAGGGCGAGCGTGACAAATTGCTGCAGATGGAAGGCAAGTTGCACCAGCGTGTGGTGGGGCAAGACGAAGCCATTGGGGCGGTGGCCAATGCCATTCGCCGCTCACGTTCAGGTCTGTCTGACCCGGACCGCCCAACTGGTTCGTTCCTGTTTCTCGGCCCCACGGGTGTGGGCAAGACCGAGTTGTGCAAGGCGCTGGCAGGCTTTTTGTTTGACTCGGAAGACCACTTGGTGCGCATTGACATGAGCGAGTTCATGGAAAAGCATAGCGTGGCACGCTTGATTGGTGCGCCCCCCGGCTATGTTGGCTATGAAGAAGGCGGCTACTTGACCGAGGCCGTGCGCCGCAAACCATACAGCGTATTGCTGCTCGACGAGGTGGAAAAAGCCCACCCCGATGTGTTCAACGTGTTGCTCCAGGTGCTCGATGATGGCCGCCTGACTGACGGCCAGGGTCGCACCGTGGACTTCAAGAACACGGTGATCGTGATGACCAGC
>JBIJDQ010000097.1:0-7336 GCA_044344025.1 Rhodoferax sp. | reverse complement strand
ACCATCGACAGCGGTTTGCCGCCCACCAGCGGGCGCAGGGCCGGGTAGGCACCTAAGAAGGACACCACCACAATGGCACCCATAAAAATCCACATGGCCGTCCATTGGCTGTTGGTAAGCGTCTTTCCCATCAGCGTGGTGCTGGTGCCATAGATGGCTTTGCGTTGTTCAGGGTCGGCAATGCGTTTTTGAAACTCGGGGTCCTTGTCCAGATCTTTGCCGCGAAACCAGCTGAAGATGCCAATCATCAACACACCGGCCAGGGTGGATGGAATGGTGATGGAAAGCACCTGCACAAAGTCAATCACATGGCCATCGACCGGCGCTTTGGCCAAAAATGCCACCAAGGCCACCACGGCAACTGACACCGGGCTGGCCAAAATGCCCATCTGGCTGGCAATGGATGAGGCCGCCATGGGGCGCTCGGGCCGAATGTTGTTCTTGATGGCCACGTCGTAAATGATGGGAAGCATGGTGTAGACCACGTGGCCCGTGCCACACAAAATGGTCAACAGGCAGGTGGTGAAGGGGGCCAGGATCGAGACATATTTTGGGTTGCGCCGCAGCACTTTTTCAGCACCCAGCAGCAGCACCTCCAGACCACCAGAGGCTTGCAGTGTGGCCGAGGCCGCCACCACTGCAATGATGGTCAGCATCACGTCCACCGGCGGCTTGCCAGGCGGCAGACCAAACACAAAGGTCATGATCACAATGCCGATGCCACCCAGCAGGCCCAAGGCCACGCCGCCTTTGCGGGCACCATAAAACAGGCAGATCAGAATGACCGCCAGTTGCAGAAACAAGTCCATGTCAAGCTCCTTCTAAGAAGGCTTTACTTTAGCTTTAATTCGGGTAAACCCTTGGTTTTGAACATTCGTCAGATTGATTCAGGTCAATCAATTCGTTATTAATTTTAATTTTTCTTTAATACTCAGATTGAGTAAATCCGCTTGCATGACCAAAGTGGGTGAAAGTTTGCCGGGGATAATCCGGCCTTATGGAAATCATCACCTTTCTCATTGACTTCATTCTTCACGTTGACAAGCACCTTGAGGTGTTTGTTCAAAGCTATGGTGCCTGGGTCTACGCCTTGTTGTTTTTGATCATTTTTGTCGAGACCGGCGTGGTGGTCATGCCGTTTTTGCCGGGTGACTCACTGCTGTTTGTGGTGGGGGCCTTGTGTGGGGTCGGGTTGATGAGTTACCCCGTGGCCTGCGCGGTGTTGCTGTTGGCAGCCATTCTGGGTGATCAGTGCAACTACAGCATTGGGCGGTATTTCGGGCCAAAGGTGTTCCAGTGGGAAAACTCTCGGTTTTTCAACAAGGCAGCGTTTGACCGCTCACACCAGTTTTACGAGCGTTATGGGGGCATCACCATCATCCTGGCCCGTTTCATGCCTTTTCTTCGGACATTTGCGCCCTTTGTGGGCGGGGTGGCAGCCATGGACCGCGCCAAGTTCAGTTTTTACAACGTGGTTGGGGCGTTGATCTGGGTGTTTGGCATTTGTACCGCCGGCTACTTTTTGGGCAGCCTGCCTTGGGTCAAGGCCAACCTGGACAAAATCATCTGGGCGATGATCTTGATTCCGGGTTTGGTGGTGTTGTTTGGGGCCTGGAAAAACCGCACAAAGAACGCCTGACGCAAGTGGGGAATCAGCGTCCGCGCCGCACCCGCAACACCTCGTCCAGAATCAGGCAGGCGGCCCCGATGGTGATGGCGCTGTCGGCCACGTTAAAGGCCGGAAAGTGCCAACCGCGCCAGTGAAAGTCCAGAAAATCAACCACATAGCCGTAGAGGACGCGGTCAATCACGTTGCCCACGGCACCACCCAGAATGCAGGCCATGGCAAAGGCAAACAGCTTTTGCCCTGCATGTGACTTGAGCAACCAAACGATCACGACCGCCGCTACCAGCCCAATGCCGGTAAAAAACCAGCGCTGCCAGCCACCAGCACTGGCCAGAAACGAAAATGCCGCGCCGCTGTTGTGCACCCGCACCACGTTAAAGAAGTCGGTGACCCGCGTGCTGTCACCCAGTTGGTAGTAGCCCAGGATCAGCACCTTGGTGAACTGGTCGGCAATCAACAAAATCAAGGCCAGCCCCAGCCAGACCAACAGCCCACCCGCAGCAGGGGCAGACTTGTAACTGTGTGCCGGTCTGGCGGCACCCAAGCTCGGTTTGCGCGCCATCAGGCCACCGTACGGACTTCACCCGCACCAAACAGGTTGCTGGTGCAGCGGCCACACAAGGTGGGGTGAGCGGTATCAAGGCCCACATCGTCGCGGTAATGCCAGCAGCGCTCACATTTCACGGCTTTTGAGGCGCTGGTGCTTATGGATAGGGCATCTCCAGCTATCAACTCAATAGCGGAAGTGATGAACACAAACTTCAGGTCATCGCCCAGACTGGCCAGCAAGGCGTGGTCTTGTGCACCGACCGTGAGGCTGATGTTGGCTTGCAAGGATGAGCCCAGTTGGCCTGCGGCACGCAGCACTTCAATGTCTTTGTTGACCAGGTCTCGTACTTCGCGGATACGGGTCCACTTGGCCAGCAAGTCAACCGCACTTGTTGCGCTGTCACTCGGCTGTGCCGCGTAGGCACTCAGGTCAGAATAGGTTTCCAAAAAGAGGGATGTCTTGGTTTTGGTAGGTGTCTTGCCCTCTTGGCCCAGCACAGCCCAGGCTTCTTCAGCGGTAAAGCTCAAAAACGGTGCCATCCAGCGCAGCATGGCTTGGGTGATTTGCCATAGTGCAGTTTGTGCACTGCGCCGCGCCAGGGATTTGGGCGCGGTGGTGTAGAGCCGGTCTTTCAGAATGTCAAGGTAGAACGCCCCCAGGTCTTCGCTGCAATAAATCTGCAACTTGGCCACCACCGGGTGAAACTCATACACCTCGTAGTGGGCCAGAATATCAGCCTGCAATTGCGCCGTGCGGCTCAGGGCGTAGCGGTCAATCTCCAGCATCTGGTCCAGCGGCACGGCATCCACCGCCGGGTCAAAGTCGCTGACATTGGCCATCAAAAACTTGAGCGTGTTGCGGATGCGGCGGTAGGTGTCTACCACGCGGGCCAGGATTTTGTCGTCCCCTGCGATGTCGCCAGAGTAGTCACTGGCGGCCACCCATAGGCGGATGATTTCAGCCCCCAGCTTTTTGGACGTTTCTTGCGGGTCCACGCCGTTGCCAGCGCTTTTGCTCATCTTGTGGCCTTTGCTGTCGACGGTGAAGCCGTGCGTCAGGATGCCTTTGTAGGGTGCGCGGCCATACATGGCGCAGGCGGTGAGCAAGGATGAGTGGAACCAGCCACGGTGCTGGTCATGGCCTTCCAGGTACAGGTCGGCCTCGGGACCCGTGTCGTGCCCGGCACCGGCGTGTGAGCCTTTGAGCACCGTGGTGTGGGTGGTGCCAGAGTCAAACCAGACCTCCAGAATGTCACTGCTCTTGGTGTAGTGGGGCGCGTCAGCTTCGCAGTCAAGCGTGGCAAAAATCGCCTCGGTGCTGGCCTTGCTCCAGGCTTCAATGCCACCATGCTCCACCATGTCGGCGGCAATGTCCAAAATGTCCATGGTTTTGGGGTGCAGTTCGCCACTGTCTTTGTGCAGAAAGAAGGGCAGGGGCACGCCCCAGCTGCGTTGGCGGCTGATGCACCAGTCGGGCCGACCCGCAATCATGTCGCGCAGGCGCGCCTTGCCGTTCTCCGGGTAAAAGGCAGTTTGCTCAATGGCCTCCAAGGCAATTTTGCGCAGAGATTTAGGTGCCTTGTCTTGGGTGAACACACCCACGCCATCGTCCATGCGAATGAACCACTGCGCTGCCGCACGGTAGATTACCGGGGTTTTGTGGCGCCAGCAGTGGGGGTAGCTGTGCACGATGTCAGTGGTGCAAAACAGGCGATTGGCGTCGCGCAGGGTGTCGATGATGACCGGGCAGGCTTTCCAGATGTGCTGGCCGCCAAACAGCGGAAAGTCAGCGGCATAGGCACCGTTGCCTTGAACCGGGTTCAGGATGTCGTCGTACTTCATGCCGTGCGCGACGCATGAGTTGAAATCCTCTACACCGTAAGCGGGCGCTGAATGCACGATGCCAGTGCCATCTTCGGCGCTGACGTACTCTGCAAGGTACACCGGGCTTGGTCGGTCAAAACCCGCATCCACATGGGCCAAAGGGTGTTTGAATTGAATGCCGCCCAGCGCCTTGCCGTTGGCGGTGGCCAGCACGGTGCCGGTGAGGCCAAAACGCTCTAGGCACTTGGTCACCAAGTCTTGCGCCAGTACCAGCAAGCCGCGCTCGGTGTCGACCAGCGCATAAGTCAGCTCGGGGTGGGCGTTAAGCGCCTGGTTGGCCGGAATGGTCCAGGCGGTGGTGGTCCAGATGACGGCAAAGGCATCTTTGGCCAGCGCGTTCAGGCCAAACGAAGCCGCCAGTCTGGCAGGTTCAGCGCATAAAAAGCCCACGTCCAGCGTTTGTGATTTTTTGTCGGCATACTCAATCTCGAACTCGGCCAGGCTTGAGCCGCAATCAAAACACCAGTACACGGGTTTCAGGCCACGGTAAACAAAACCGCGTTCCACCACACGTTTAAAGGCGCGAATTTCATCGGCCTCATTTTTAAAGTCCATGGTGCGGTAGGGGTGGTCCCAGTCGCCCAGCACGCCCAAGCGCTTGAAGTCTTCGCGCTGCAGGTCGATTTGCTCGGTGGCGTAGGCGCGGCTTTTGGCCTGCATGTCGTCACGGGCAAGTTTGCGGCCAAATTTTTTCTCAATCGCGTTCTCGATCGGCAAGCCGTGGCAGTCCCAGCCCGGAATGTAGGCGGCATCCATGCCTTTGAGCTGGCGCGCCTTGACGATCATGTCTTTCAGAATCTTGTTGACCGCGTGGCCCATGTGGATCTGGCCGTTGGCGTAAGGCGGGCCGTCGTGCAACACAAATTTGGGTGCACCAGCTCTGGCATCACGCAGCTTTTGGTACAGGCCTTGGGCTTCCCAGTTTTTCACCCACTGGGGTTCGCGCTTAGGCAGGTCACCCCGCATGGGGAAAGGCGTGTCAGGCAGGTTGAGCGTGCTACGGTAGTCGGCCTTGGCGGTGGTGTCTGGGGTGTTAGTGGTCATGGTGGCACGGGTTGGCAAAGTAGGCACGGGCATCCTGGCAGTCATTTTGAATGCCAGCCGTCAACGCATCCAGGGAGTCGTATTTGAGTTCGTCGTGGAGTTTGTGGAGCAACTCCACGCGCACGATTTTACCGTAGGCCCCCTCTGCCCCCAGGGCTTGGGGCCAGTCCAGGCAATGTGTTTCCAGCAGGACGCGGCCACCGTTGACATCGTTGGGGTCAAGCGATGGGCGCACGCCCAAATTGGCGACACCCTTAAGTGGGCGTTCACCCAGGCCATAGACCAGCACCACATAAATGCCGCTGGCAGCGGGCTTCCAATGGGCAAAGCGTTGGTTGATGGTCTTGAAACCCAGCGTACGCCCCAGTTTGCGGCCATGCACCACATGGCCTGAGATTCGGTAGGGGTGGCCCATCAGCCGGGTGGCATCTTTCATGCGCCCCTCAGACAAGGCAGCCCGAACGGCCGAGCTGGAGACGCGCAGGTTATGCACCTCGTAGCTGTTCATGCGTGCCACATCAAAGCCCAGCCTAAGGCCTGCGGCATCCAGCAAGGCGTAGTCGCCGGTGCGGCGCTGGCCAAAACGAAAGTCATCCCCCACCAGCACGTAGCGGGCACCCAGGCCGCGCAGCAGCACGGTATCAATGAAAGCCTGAGGCGACAAGTTGGCCAAGCGCGCATCGAAAGGCAGCACCACGGTCTGGTCCACCCCGCACTGGGCCAAATCACTCAGCTTGTCGCGCAGGGTGCCTACGCGTGCGGGTGCCAGCGCAGGGTTGTGGGTGAGGGCCGCAAAAAAGTCGCGCGGGTGCGGCTCAAAAGTCAGCACACAACTGGGCACGCCGCGTTGCTGCGCTTCGCCCTTGAGCAGCGACAACATGGCTTGGTGGCCTCGGTGCACGCCGTCAAAGTTGCCAATCGTCAGGGCGCAAGCCGGGGCAATGTCGGGGTGCTTGAAACCCCTGAAAATCTTCATCATTTGGTATGGATTTGATAGCGCTGTGCGCACAGCTTAAAAGCGCTTGAAGTCAATTTGACATGTAAAGGGGGTATATTGTGTCCCACTTGCCCGGATTGCGTCTTTTTTCAGGAGTCGTGTTTTGAAAGTCTTGAAGCTGTCAGCCCAGGGGTTGCCCCAGTCATGGATTTCGCTTGAACAAGCGGTGACGCATTACGCCGCCGAAGAGGTTCGCTGGGAAATGGGCCATGAGGTGGCGGTGTTTCATGGTGGCTTTAATGCAGTGAGTGGCAAGCAATCCATCATCACGGTGTCAAGCATCATTGGCACCAAGGGCGTGCCCAGCATCAACCCGTTTGATTTGCGCCCCGGCCTGACCAACAGCAAGCTTTTTTTGCGCGATCGCAACGTCTGTGCCTATTGCGGCGACCCGTTTGACGATGCAGACTTAACCCGCGAACACATCATCCCATTTGCGCAGCATGGGGCAGACACCTGGATGAACGTGGTCACCGCGTGCCGCCCATGCAACCACCGCAAGAGCCACCGCACCCCGGAGCAGGCGCACATGCCGCTGATGTATGCGCCTTATGTGCCCAGCTTGTGGGAAGACTTTATCTTGCGCAACCGGCGCATTTTGGTCGATCAGATGGCGTTTTTGATGGCGCATGTGCCCAAGTCATCCCGGTTGGTGGCATGACAATGAGATGGCACTTGGCGCAGTCAGCATGGGTCTGACGGGTGTCACAGCAGTTGATTTCAGGGAATAAACAGATGAAAAACAAGCGATTTCTTTGGCGCATGCGCCCTTTGTGCATGGTGCTGGGTGGCCTGTGCACCAGCGCTGTGTTGGCCGACACCACCACGACAGTTGCTGTGTTTGAAGCCAGTGCAACGGCACAGCCCGCGTTGATGCACGCCAAACTGTGGCAGCTTGGCCATGACCCCAGTGTGTATTGGGTAAGCGAAAAACTTGATGGTGTGCGCGCATTTTGGGACGGCCAAACCCTGCGCTTTCGCAGTGGCCTGGCGATTGCTGCGCCAGCCTGGTTTACCGCGGCCTTGCCCTCAGGTGCGCTGGACGGTGAGTTGTGGCTGGGCCGTGGCCGGTTTGACGAGCTCTCGGGCATCGTGCGCCGACAAACGCCAGTGGATGCCGATTGGCGCGCTGTGCGCTACATGGTGTTTGACTTGCCTAGTGGTGCAGGCACGTTTTCAGAGCGCGCCCAATCGATCCAGAAGGTGATCACCGAGGTCAAACAACCCTGGCTGCA
>JBIJDQ010000096.1:0-7348 GCA_044344025.1 Rhodoferax sp. | reverse complement strand
GCACGCGGTGCCGCTGCTGTGGCGTTTGCACCAGGTGCACCACGCTGACCCGGACTACGACCTGACGACCGGGGCACGTTTTCACCCGATTGAGATCGCGATGTCGATGCTGATCAAGTTCGCCACCATCACGGTGCTTGGCCCCTCGGTGTTGGCTGTGGTGATTTTTGAGGTGATGCTCAACGCTACCGCCATGTTCAACCATGGCAACATTCGCCTGCCCGCCAGACTGGATGGTGTATTGCGCTGGTTTCTAGTCACACCCGACATGCACCGGGTGCATCATTCGATGGAGGATGATGAATGCAACTCGAACTTTGGCTTCAGCCTGACCTGGTGGGACCACCTGTTTGGCACCTACCACGCCCAGGCCCGCGCGCTGCAGGAAAGCATGGTCATTGGCCTGCGTGGCCACACCAACCCGAGTGAAGTGGCACGGCTGGACGGCATGCTGATGATGCCTTTCAAGACGCGGGCCGATGGCTACTCCATCAACCGACGTCAGTGGTCTGACGAAACATCGGCATCATGAACAAGACGCTGATGCGTTGGCTGCTGGGTGTGCTGCTGCTAGCCGCAGTGGGCGTGGCACTGGCCATGCGCCAGCATTTTGATGCAGCGGCCTTGCAGGCTTGGGTGGAAGGCGCGGGCATGGTCGGGCCACTGCTGTTCATGGCGATTTATGCGCTGGCCACCGTGCTGTTCCTGCTAGGCTCGGTCATCACGCTGGTCGGGAATCAAGCCAGCGGGAGGTTTAGAAAACGATGACCTTGGAAGCTTCCGCCGTCCACGCGGCCAACTGAGCCATGGTGCTCCGGTTGGCTCCTTCCACCATCTCGGCCTGCGTGACACCTCGTGCGTCCATGCAAGTACCGCACAAGCCCACCTCACCTTTGCGCAGCACCTTGCCTAACATCAGCTGCACGTTGTAATAGCCCTCGGGCACTTTTTGCCCTGCCTTGGCACAACCCACGGCGTCGGCCATCAGAAACATGCGCACTTGCTGGCCTTCCAGGCCCGCCAGCGTAGCGGCCAGACGCAGGGCGTTGTATGCGCGCTCGTTTCCGTAGGGGGCATCGTTCAGGATAAAGAGGGTTGAGTTGCTCATGGCTTACCTTTCGTTTTGATTGAAACTAGGGATGCTGACTCAATGGCAAAGCCAGCCGCTTGCCATTCACTGACACCGTCGGTTGTTTTTTTCGCGCTGTAGCCACGTGCCAGCAGCATCTTGACGGCCGCATCCGACATCACACAAAACGGACCCCGGCAATAAGCCACGATGTCAGCGCCCTGTGGCAGTTCGCTGATGCGTTGCTCCAGCTCAGCCAGTGGTATTGAGCGGGCAAAAGGCAAATGCGCAGCTTCAAACTCTGACTGTGGCCGCACGTCAATCACCACGACTTGACCACTTCGGGCCTGCTGCAGCAAGTCGCTGCGGCTGGTTTTGACCAGATAGGCTGGCTCTGCCATGAGTTGTTGCAGCGCCATGCGCATTTCCACCAAATGTTCTTCGGCCACAGTACGCAAAGACACGCCCAGTTGTGCTACATCGCCGCCACTGAGGCTGTAAAAAATGTACTTACCTTCACGACGCGATTGCACCAGGTTGGCATCGCGCAGCGCTTTGAGGTGGGCACTGGTCAACTTGACATCAATGGCCAGCTCGGTTGTGAGCATTTCAACGCTTTTTTCGCCTTGGGCCAGCATTTCCAATAGCTCCAGGCGCTTGGGACTGGCGAAGGCCTTGCCAATGCGGGAAACTTGTTCGTACAAGAAGTCTTTGAGCGTTCGGTTATTCATGGAATCATTCTAATAAGATTTGGAATGAATGGCAATTCACCTAAGTCACGGGGTGTATGGCACTTACTCTTAGCGCCCGGACTTGCTCGAACCCCATTGATCCAGCAATCTCTGGTCTCGCGCGGTCTCTGCCTCGATTGAGTCCTGCGGGAGTGATTTGAGGCATTCCTCCAGGGCACTGGAGTCCAGAATTTCAATGGGCTTGAGGTCGGCACGTACCTGTGGTGATTTGCCGTCCCATGCAAACGGGTTGCGAAACGTTGGCGGATCAGGAAGACAGTCGTCCTGGTAGATGGGCGGTCCGTCCGAAGCGAATGGAGAAAAGGAGATGGTTTTCTCGAATACCACAGGTTTTCCAGTTGGAGTTGGCGGCAAAGGTGGCATGTTCTCGATGGCCTTGCGAGCCAGTTGTTCGGCAACTATGGATGTGGTCCACAGTGTTTCCAGTCGTGCCAATGTTCCATCCGGCGCGATTTCCACACGAAACCTGACCACGCCTTGATCCGGCCCCTCGACAGCGGTGCCCATCTTGCTTCTGACCTGCTGCCCCCATGTGTACCGGTAGCGCTTGCTGTTTTTGAGGGTGTATTTACCTGCAAGAGCCCACTCTTCAGTTGTTGGTGCGGGAGGCGCGGCCAGAGAAGCCAGTTGACGATCAGCAATCGGTGTCGCAACCGAATCGTTTTGAATTAATGAGGTAACTGCTGGCTTTGATTCGGCGGCAATGGTTTTTGGGGCTGGCTCAGGCTGTAGCTCAACTGGAGGCGGCACCATCATTTCTAGAACGATGACCTCTTTCTTGAGCTTCAGTATTTCTGGCTTGCTGATCGGTTGGAACTGAAAATTGTTTGCATACACGAACACCAAAGCATGCAAAGCCACAGAAAAGAAAACGGCAAAGAAGTAATTGGTTTTTTTTATGTGCATGAAGCGTCGAGACCCACGTCCGAGGTCGTGCTTGGGTTTTGGCGGCGGGTCACTGAATTCATGCCCAGTTATTCAGGACATTCTAATTATTCTATGAATGTTCTCATGAGGCCGCCGTCTTTTGAGAGCAAAAAAAAGGGTACTCGGTCGAGGCCGATGAGAGCAATACCCATTTTTGGTTTAACTTGCCTCGGTGGGATCGCTTATCGGGTACCTACCGGGAGCAGCCTCGCGCCAGGCTTGTTGGGTTAGGGTGCTCATAGTGTTGTTCCTTTGTAGCAACCGCTAGCGATGTAGCCCATGCCCCACTGTGTGCTGTGCCATTGAAATTCTTTGCAGTGGGATGCCACGATGCTCCATGGCTTCCATAGATCTGCAGCCCGGGCGTTGTACGGACGGTTTTTTAGCCATGCCAACAGGTTGAGCGGCCCGGTCCACCAGGGAAAAAATTTCATGCCTGACATGGCGACGCGCGCGCCCGGCTTGAGCTGGCGCAGGATGTTGTCTACCGCTGCCGGCGTGCGGCAGATGTCGTGTGTGTAATTGAACAACACTGCATCGGCCAGTGCAGGTAGTTGTACTGTTTCTGCCGGAGCATTGACGTGCCAAACGTTTGACCAGTCCTCCTTCAGGAGGCGCTGTTGGGCAAAGGCGAACATGTCGGGGCTCTGCTCAAACGCCAGTACACGGCCTCGTTCGCCCACGCCATCGCGCAGCATCCGATAACTCAGGCCGGTGCCGGCACCCACGTCGAGCACCGTCTGACCCGGCTGCAGTTGCAGCAGGGCAATAGTGCGCTGGCGCAGAGGCATGGTGAAAGCGGCCGAGGCGTCGTAACCTGCCGCCTTGTTGCGGTAGCGCTGTATGGACAGTTCGTTGTCGGTCATGTGCATGTTTGACTCTTTGATGGGTCGAAAAATTACACCTGAACCCGAGAGGCCGAATGCAGCCCCATGACACCCATAACGATCAGCCCGATGCTCACCATCTTGATGGCGGTCGCGGGTTCCTTAAAGTAGTAGATGCCGATCAGCGCGGTGAGCACTGTGCCAACGCCTGACCACACGCCATAAACCACGCTGAGGCCCAGCGTGCGGATGATCATGGTGTTTAGCACGAACGAGCCAGCGTAGAAAACGAAGATCAGCACCGACGGGGTGGGCCGTGTGAAGCCTTCGGACAGCCGCATCGACGTGGTACCCGCCACCTCCAGCAAGATCGCCATCGACAGAACCAGCCAGGCTTGAGCGTGCGTCAGGGTTGGCATTCTCAACTTTCTCCCGGTTGTTCAGCGGGTCAACAGGCGCCGCGATGCGTGACTGGCCGCGTCCACCACAGCCACCATCAGCAGCATGGCACCCAAAATGGTGGCGGTTTTGTTCATCTGGAACAAACCCATGTGAAACGCGAGCAACTGCCCCAGGCCCCCTGCGCCCACGACGCCCAACACGGCAGCGGCGCGTATGTTGTTTTCCCAACGGTACAGCGTGTAGCTCATCAGCTGCGGCAGCACCTGCGGTAGCGTGGCGTAGACAAACACCCGGAAACTGTCCACGCCTTGTACCCGCAGAGCCGCACCCGGGCCGGGCGGGGTGTTTTCAATGGCTTCGGCAAACAGCCTTCCCAGCACGCCCGTGGTGTGAAAGGCCAGTGCCAGCGTACCGGCAAATGGCCCCAAGCCGGCCGAGATGAGCAGCAGTGCGGCCCACACCAGTTCGGGAATGCTGCGCAGCGCATTGAGGATCAGTCGCGTGGGCGTTCGGCCCCAGGCGGAGTCAGCGTCGTGCATACGGCTGGCCGGTAACGCCAGCGCCAGCCCGGCCACCGCGGCCAGCACGGTGCCCAGTGCCGACATGGCCAGTGTCTCCCAGGCGCCCAGCGCCACCTTCGTCAAAAATTGGGGTGAGGTGTCAGGTGGGAAAAATTCGGCCACAAAGCGGCCCATGCTGCGCGCTGCATCCAGTGAAAAGAATTGACCCCACTGCAGGTCGAGCGACCAGAAGCTGGCTACGACCAGAACCAGCAGTGCGACGACAAACCAGCAGGCCTTGCAGCGCGCATCAAACAGCGGCGGTGGCAGCTTGTAGGTCTGATTGGCGGCGCGGGCTTGGGTCATCCGAGTGCCCTGCGAAGCCAGGCGCTCACCCGGTCGGCCAGTGCCACCAGCGCGATGAACACCAGCAGCATGCTGGCCACTTCGCCGCCGTTGAACATCTTCATGGAGTTGTCCAGCTGCTGCCCCAGGCCACCCGCACCCACAAAACCCAGCACCACCGACGAGCGGATGGCGCATTCCCAGCGATACACGGTGTAGCTGGTCAACTCGGCTGCGCTGGTGGGCAGCAAACCGTAAAAAAACGCTTGCAGGCGCCCGCTGCCGTTGCGCAGCAGGGTCTGCGTGGCATGGGTTTCCCCGCTCTCCAGTATCTCGCCATAAACCTTGCCCAGCATGCCGCCATAGGTGAGCGCAATGGCCAGCACGCCCGCCGTTGGCCCCAGGCCCACCACGCGCACAAATACCAGCGCCCACACCAGCTCCGGAATGCTGCGCAGGACAATCAGCAGCCAACGCACACTTTGGCGCATCCAGTAGGGTCCACGCGCCATGCGGCCCGACAAGGCTGAAATCGACAGCACCCGCGTGTTGAGCAGCGTGAGCGGTACCGCCACCAGAAGCGCCAACGTGACACCCGCAGTGGCCATGGCCACCGTGCGCCAGGTTTCGCGTGCCACCATGGTTAGAAACTCGGCATCAACAACCAGCGGCCAGAAACTGCCAATGAACTTAGCAGTGATCTTGATGTTGTCAGGCTCCAGCAGCAACCAGGGCTTGAACTCGGTCGCCACGCCCAGTGGCCACAGCAGCACCAGACTCAGGCCGATCCAGAATAAGCGCCCCAGCCACGCCGGATCGCGCGTTGGCGCACGGTGCGCGGGCAAAGCGGTGGTCGTCATGGGTCTCAGGTTCAACGGCAGTGCATGACCACCGGTTGCGGCGCAGCCGACATTTCCTGCTCCGGTACGTTTGGCACTTCGCCGCGCAGCTCATGCTCAAACTGGTCATACAGCCGGACCAGCAACTCGCGGCTTACCTCGGCCGCTGGCAGGTCGAAAGCCAGTGCGCCGTCGCGCAGGCCAATGATGCGCGGAAAGTGCGCCAAAGCCACGTCCACCTGATGCAGTGTGGCCACCAGCGTGACACCGCACTGGCGTGCACCGTTTAGCAATGTGCTGATAGCCTGGCTTGAGCGGGTGGGGTCAAGCGCCGACAGGGGTTCGTCAATCAACCAGAGCCGGGCTGGCGCCAACAGCGCACGCGCCAGGCCCACACGCTGACGTTCGCCGCCGGACAGGCGGTCAACCCGCTCGAAAAGTTTGTCGGCCAGGTCAAAACTGTCCAGTGCGTCGTATGCCGCGGGAATATCGGTCGGGTAAAACAGTGAGCGCAGGCTGGCTAACAAACCCATGGCGGGCAAGCGCCCAGCCAGCACCGTGGTCACCACGCGTTGGCGTGGTGGAAGTGGTGGCACCTGCGGTGCCAAAAACACGCTTCCGCGCAACCGCTGCAAGGCGTTGCGCGGCAATTGCCAGGGGTTGATGCCATCCAACGCGATAGTGCCTGACGCGGGCGGCATGGCACAGGCCAGCACTTGCAATAGCGTGGTTTTACCCGCGCCGGAAGGGCCAATCACCGCCACAGGCTCGCCAGCTGCGATGTGCAGGCTTAGACCCTTCAGCGCAGGTGCAGCCCCCGGCCGGGCGGCGGGGTGGCGCGCACTGACGCTAAGCAGTTGAATTTTCAACCCGAAGCCCCTCCCAGGTAACTCAGAGCAGACCTGCGCTGCGCGCGGCGGCTTCCAGGCCCTTGTAGTTGTCTGGCGTGGTGGCAATGTAGCGTGAGGCGCGGTTGAGCCTGAGAATCTCGGCATGCTCGGGGTTGGCTGGGTCCAGCGCCAGCAGTGCGGCCTTCACCTTAGCCTGCATAGCTGCCGGCATGTCAGCATGTACGGACCAGTTGTAATTGAAGTAACCCGGCGTGGTGTAAAACACGTTGACCGCTTGGGTGTCCACCTTGTTTTCAGCTACGAACTTTTTCCACACCGTGATGTCGAGTGCCGCGGCATCTACCTTGCCGCTGACCACCGATGCAATGGTGGCGTCATGTGCGCCGCTGTAGGCAATGCGGCGGAAGTCTTTCTCGGGGTTGATGTTGGCTTGCAGCAAAAAGCTGCGGGGCATGAGGTGGCCCGAGGTGCTGCTTTGCGAACCGAACGAAACTTGTTTTCCTTTCATGTCGGCCAGGCTCTTGATGCCGGAGTCGGTCTTGGCAATGAACACCGACTGAAATTTGGTGTCTTCTTCGCGTTGCGCCAGTGGTACCACTTTTCCGCCCGAGCGCAAATTGGCCTGCACAAAGGTAAAACCACCAAACCATACTAGGTCGACCTTTTTGTTGACTAGTGTTTCAACAGCGGCGGGGTAGTCGCTGACCGGAGTGAATTCCACCTTTACACCCAAAGCCTTTTCCAGATAAGTCGCCAACGGGGTGAATTTGCGGACCTGCTCGGTAGCAGCTTCTTCCGGGATGGTCGTGACGCGGAAAACGCTTTGCGCCTGCGCC
>JBIJDQ010000094.1:0-7380 GCA_044344025.1 Rhodoferax sp. | reverse complement strand
TGAGGGTGTCCTTCATTCGTCAGCTTAGTAGTTACCGCTGTAACGAGACTCCAGAGGCCTATCCCGTATCGATATTGCCCAGCAGCCACTTCATTCTTTCACGCAACCGACTAGATGCCGACTTTTCAGGGATGACCGCGCGTTTCGGTGCTTCCAGTCAAGTGCTGGTGCCACAGTCTTACCTGACGAATGCGCCAATGACGCTGCCGCGCGTCATTCGCTTAGCCGCGACCACAGGTGTATCGGCAATCAATGCGCGATTTATGGCTGTTTTACCTGGGGCAGATGGAATCAGGCCAGACGGACCGTTCTTGTCATTTGACCTTCCGCTCAAAGACTTCCTGGACAAGACCAAAGTCGAGGCTAACCGATTGGTGGTCACAGGAGCGGGTGCTCGCACCTTGCTGGATCTCAAAGGCTTGGACTACATTGGCTTTGCAGAGGTGCTTTCGGAGGGCGATTTGCAAGGCATCAGTTATCGCAGCACGGGGAACCACCACCCACCGCCCTTTGATAAGGCCATCAAGCTAACGGCTGGAGATATCGTGGTAATTGGTCCGCAAGGGTTGCTGGCAGAATTTGCGTCGCAAGACCCCTCAGGCAAACGTCTTATTGCAGAAGCTGAAGAACCGCTGTGGCGGCGTAGCCTGTGGTGGGTCGCGCCAATTGTCGGTGGTGCCTTGTTCATTACGATCCTGATCTTAGCCAGCCGCTATCGTCGGCGCAAAAACAATACCATCGCCTGAGTCGCCATGTTTGTATCATTGGGGCACTTGGCTGCTACCTATTACGGCTGGCTTGAAATCATGGCTGTGATCGTGGCGGTGCTGATATTAGTGTCTAGCCTAGATGACTTGGTCTACGACGTTTGGTATTGGGTGAGACGTGGTTACCGCAAAGTGACCGTCGACCGCAAGAGTCGCCCCCTGACGCAAGATCAGTTGCGCCAGCATGCAGCGCAACCTCTGGCGATCATGGTGCCAGCGTGGAAGGAGTACGACGTGATTGCAGCCATGATTGAGAATCTGGTCAAGACTCTCGAATACCGCAACTATGTGGTCTTTGTGGGCACCTACTGCAATGACGAGGCAACCATCAATGAGGTTGACCGCATGCGTCGGCGTTACAAACAGTTGCGTCGGGTTGAGGTGCCCAACCCCGGGCCAACTTGCAAAGCAGATTGTCTGAACTGGATTGTGAAGGCGATTTTTCTGCACGAAGAGCAGCACAACATGGAGTTCGCTGGTGTGATACTGCACGACAGCGAAGATGTTCTCCACCCATTGGAATTGCACCTGTTCAACTATTTGCTGCCTCGCATGGACATGGTTCAGCTACCCGTTACATCGTTGGAGCGCGAGTGGTATGAACTGGTTGCCGGGACTTATATGGACGAGTTTGCCGAGTGGCATGGCAAGGACATGCAGGTGCGTGAGAGTATGTCTAGCATGGTGCCTTCAGCCGGCGTTGGCACCTGCTTCTCCAGGCGAGCATTGTTGGCTCTGAGCGCAGATGCGCACGATGAACCGTTCAATACCCAGAGTCTGACCGAGGACTACGAGGTTGCCAGCCATCTGGCCCGACTGGGCATGCGTTTGATTTTTGTCCGATTTCCGGTGCAATACCAGGTTATTCGACGCGCCTGGTTTGGCTGGAAGCCCGATCAGGAGTTAACGGTCACCATGCCGCTGTGTGTACGCGAATTTTTCCCCAATACTTTTCGTACAGCCTACCGACAGCGCGCGCGCTGGACGCTGGGAATTGGCCTGCAAAGTTGGGAAACCATTTCTTGGCAAGGTAGTTTTAGCGAGCGTTATATGCTGTTGCGCGACCGAAAGGGCATCGTTACTGCATTTGTCAGCATTTTTGCCTACGTGCTGGTGTTACAGTTATCAGTCTTCTTGATCTCTGCATGGCTAGGGATATGGAACGTCTACTATCCCTCCATTCTCGCCAATAACGACTGGATGCCGATGTTGTTACAGTTCAATCTCTTCGCGTTGTTCCTGCGAGCGGGCAGTCGTGCCTACTTTGTCAATGAGTTGTATGGCTGGGAGCATGCAGTGATGTCGGTACCTCGCATGGTGGTTGGTAATTTTTTAAATTTCATGGCGGTTGCGAGAGCCTGGCGAATGTATATGGCCTATCTGTTTCGGGGCCTTGCAATGGCCTGGGACAAAACCATGCACGACTTTCCCACAGCTGACCGGTTGGGGCAAAAACATCACAAATTAGGAGAGTTGTTGACGGTGTGGCAAGCTATTGATCAGACCAATCTCAACAGCGCGCTGGCTCTCCAAGAGCAGGCGCATCAGCCTCTGGGCAGAATTCTCTTATCAAATGGCTGGCTTGATGATGAGACTTTGGCGGAGGCCATTTCGTACCAGTCCGATTTACCTCGTGCACAATTCCTGCCTGATTCACCTGAATTTATGGTGAAAGGTTTGCCAGTGGATCTGAGTATTCGCTTGCGAATATTGTGCATCGGAAAAACAGAAAACGGGCATTCGGTTATAGCCGTGGCCAATCTGCTGTCAAGTGCGGATCAGGTCACCGTACGTTCAGTGCTAGGTCATGATCCAATTCAACATATCGCGCGCGAAGGGGAAATTATGGCTGGCCTGCGGTTGATTAGCGGCACGACCACTTCCTTTGTGCCGGGGGTCTCACATGCGCCGCTGTTAGGTGACCTGCTGATCGAGCGTGGCCTGGTCAGACGCAATGATTTTGATGGATTGATGGCGCAGTATCAGCCAGCGCTTCATGGTCGAATCGGCGATTTCCTGACGCAGAGCGGCGTAATTTCCCGCGCCGCACTCGAAGAAGCGATTGCAACGCAACGGCTTGCAGGAAGTCAAGGTACGTCGACTCCGACGAGTGAATCCGCATTTATTACGCCTTCCGTCCTGGGGGCAAATGCATGATAGGCGTAGATTTACTATTAACGTCGATTACAGCGAGCCGCAGGAGCATCGTCCGGTTCCTGTCGTGTGTGCTAATTGCGACACAACTAACACCGGCGTCGTCGGAAACTCCCAGCAAATCACCTGTTGTATTGCCTGATAGACCTTTGTCTGGCGCCGCTTATCGGTGGGCGGATGCGGCCTACAAGGCCTACAGCGCAAACGATTTTACCAAGGCGGTCGAATTTGCGAGGAAGGCAGCTCGAAGGCGCCCTGATATAGCGCGACTGCGAGAACTGGTTTCTACCGCTGAGGCGGCCCGCGACGCTCGTGCCCAAGCAAGTGCTGTTGCTGTAGCGCCCCAAATTGCGCCTTCAGCCACGAAGGCCGATGAGCAAATGCTGGAAAAGGTTTATAGCCAAATCAGTTCAGGCGAGAGGGAGTCTGCCGTATCGACAGCTCAGGATCTTTTACTGAGGTACCCGGATGACCCGCGGGTCTGGCAGTCACTCATTAATGCGCTTGCGGCAGCAGGCCGTCTGATCGATGCCGATAAATTGATTTCACAGGCATCTGCCAAGTTTGGGCTTGATGATGAACTTTTGGTCTTGCGAGAATCGGTGCGACGCCAGGCTGGCGAAGCCGAGGTTAAGAACGTGTTCCGCTCACTGGAGCGCGGAGATGTAGATGCCGCTGCACAGTTCGCGAGGAATTCTATCGTCTATGCCCCTGACATCATGGACAACCGGTTGTTGCTCACATATGTTCTGTTGAATGCTGGCCGCTACGAGGAAGCAGAGCGCGCGGCCAACGATGCTGTGAATGTCGACCCCGATGATGTGATGCCTCATATGTTGCGGGGCTACGCGCGCCAGTATCTGGGCCGGCGCGATGGTGCCCTGGAGGACTTCGAGATCGTGCTGCGTGCCGAAAATTTGGCCTCCTTTGAGCAAAAGTTCTATCGCCTCATCATGGCTGATGCGGCATTGGCGGCGCAAGACCCACAGGCCGCACTTAACCTGATGCAAGTTCTGAATGACGATCCAGGCACCGAGGTGGTCGCGCTGCGACGGCGCGCTGCAATGGCCCAGATGTCTGCCGAGTCACGCCACGCTGCGGTGGCGTTCGAGACCCTGCGCCAACTGTCATTTGACTGCCGAGCTACCCCTTATGGTCGCGAGTGTCTTCTCGTACCTGCTTCGCCTCCGGCAGACCCTGCCTATATTTTGGCCAATGAAGCTTATCTTGCGCTGCAAGCCAAAGATGCCGCGCGCGCTTTGAGCAAAGCGCGTGAGGCACTCAGACTGGATCGTGAAAATGCCAGTTACCAACGTCTGGTGCTGAACATGCTGATCTATAACGATAAGCATGACGAGGCTGGCCTGGTTGCGGATGAGGTCCTTAGGCGTGGACCTCCGTCGGCAGAATTATTGGTCTTGCGCGGGAACATTCGGCTCAAATTGGGGCAGGAGATATTGGCACAGGAAGATTATGATGCAGCCCTTGTAATGGAAAAATTGCCGTTTTCGCAGGCTGTGCAGTTGTTGGCAAAAGTCGGACGAAAGGAGGAAGCCAAACAACGGCTGGAGCAGGAATTCAAGTCAGGCGAGCGGGCAACGATGGCCACTCTCGAATGGGCTTATCTGGCCATTGGCATAGGTGCAGATGAAATAGCCGGTGAGATATTTGAACGTGTTGATCAAAGTCAGAAATTGAACTACGGCAGCTTGCAGGATGCTGCCTACACATCAATGCGCACTGGTCATGACGAGCGAGCGATGGGTTACTTGAAGCGCGCTGCCGACATGGGGTACTTAAACCTTGCTCCGCACACTCGATCTGCGAACCTGGAGACCCTGGCAACCCAGAGCCAACAAGAAAATGCAGGGCTGCGTTGGGAAGATTACGTCGTTCCCAGTCGTCGTACAGTACGAGTCACATTACAAAAGGATGTCGAGACAGGGCTTGGCTTGCAGGCTAGCAATGATTTGGAGTCTCTTCTGGGTATTCGACGCAACATCGCGGAGTTGTCACGACAGTGGGGCGCAACGGTATCGCTGAGCTATCGGGGTGTGAGTTCGCCGCTGGCCTGGAACGGTGCAGCGGATGATGTTTACAGCCAGAATGTGCAGTTGGGTACGGAGCTGTACTGGCGCCCCTTTGGCTACCGCAACGGGAAATTGTTCGAGGTCTACGCACGCGCCATGGGCGCACCCTACAGCAGTAACGGTGGTTTGACGGGATCGGAAAGCCTTCAGGGCTCCGTGGGCGTTCGGTGGAAGCCATTGGAGAATCAAAACGTCATGTTGGCATTGAATCGCGTGTTTCCCTTGGGTTCGCATTTAGCCAATGATTGGCTCGTGCAGGCGCTGTATTCGGGCGGCGATGGCGGACAGCAACCTCGTGCCGATATTGACGCATGGTGGACGACGCAGTATTACGCTGAAGTCGGGCGCTATTCAGGGCAGGGGCAAACTTTTGCAAGCGCCAATGCGCGATTGGGACGCAGTTTCCAACTCGATAGCTTTGGGGCCAATGTAGTTGCAACTCCGCATTTGGTGGCAGCAGCAGACTACTCGAGTGCCTACGTTCAGCCGAATGCGGTGGGTACTGGGCTGGGGGTCAATCTGCGCTATGGGTACCGACAAGATCAATATCATGCAACTCGGTCCTACATTGATTTGTTGCTTCAGTACCGCGCCGCAGTGGCGGGGGATGAGCAGCGAGCGAGGGGATTTTTCTTGACACTTTTCTCATCTTATTGATGCACACATCATGAACTTTTTCGCCCGACTTTCGCTTGGGATGGCAGCAACTTTGCTGTGTAATCTCGCTTTTGCTCAGCAGCCTGGTTTGGGGCAGTTGTATCCAGCGGCACCACCTGAGGGCGCGTCGTTTGTGCGTGTGCTCAACCCTTCTTTGGATCCAGTCAAGATTTCGCTTGGTGGTAAAGATGAAATTGAGCCTCTTTCGGCAGGAATAAAAATCGGTACAAACTACAGAACGATTGGTCCAGGGCAAGCCGTGCGCGTGTCTGTTAATGGTGCGCCTATTTTGGCCCCGATTAAAGTTGAGCCCAACAGCTTCGCCACCCTGATACTGAAGAAGCAGGGTGACCAATATGCCGTCGCTGTTGTGCATGACAGCACACAGGGGCAAAATGCGCTCAAAGCCACGTTGCGTTTCTACAACCTTGTTCAAGGCTGCGTTGCAACGGTTTCTGCCGCAAGAACCATTAAGATTTTTGAAAATGTCCCAGCATGGGAGACTCGACACCGATTCATCAATCCCGTGGGGGCTCAACTGACGGCTGCATGTGGTCAGTCTGAGTCTTCCCCGCTGCAGCTGCCAGCCTTGCAACCGGGCGGGCGATACAGCATTTTTGTCACAGGTGAGTCCAGCAAGCCAGTTTTGTCTGGGAGGGTAGATGGGGTTGAATAAGTTCACTCAGAGGGCTGGTTGCATGCGTCGGACTCTGCTGGCGGCTCTCATTGCGTTTGGGATAGGGTCAGCGGCGAGGGGTGCTGACTTGGTTTGGGAGGGCCCGGGTGGGTGGCTGTTCCCGGTGTGGGAAAATCTAGACGATTTCAACAAACCTGACATCGATGCCGTCCTCGATACCTTCAAATTTGTCAACGATGCATTGACTGCGCGTCAGATAGCATTGGTGGTGCTGGTGGTGCCCATGAAGGCGGCTTTCTATCCAGAGCGGCTGCCAAGCACAGTGAAGCTGGGACCGACGATGAAAGAAAAGTACCCTTATGTCCTGACCAGGCTTAAAGAGACAGGCATTCCAACCTTTGACGTCGGTGCAGTTATTCGGGCGCTGGAGTTTGGGAAGGAACCTGCCGTGTGCAACGCGACAGCTTTTCTTCGTACCGATTATCACTGGTCGGCCCAGGCGGCTGAGGCCGCAGCCGACGGGAGCGCGGCTCTGATACAGCAACTCGTGCGTTTCGAGTCACCGCCTAAAATCAGTCCAGAACCGGGAGAGTGGGTCAGTATTCGTCGCTACGGTGATCTTGCCACGCGTTACACCACCGCAGAGCAGCGTGTAAAACTCAAGCGAGATCGCTTCTGTGTGCGATTTACGAGCAAGCAGGAGACATCTCTGCTGGATGACGAGCCCGCACAAGTGCATGTTGTGGGCAACAGCTTTGCGCAGCCCTACTTTGGTTTTCCGCAAAGACTGTCGCATGCACTTGGGCGTCCGGTATCGTTGACCTGGAAACCGGGTAACTTTGGACCTTGGGCGACGCTATTGGAATACTTGGAATCAGACAGTTATCGGCAGGCACCACCGCGCGTGATTTTGTGGCAATGGAATGAGCCGCGGATGCAATCAGGGCCACAAGCCAAGGAGTCCTGGGAGTTGTCCGGTGTGATGAGCGTAGAGGCCTGGCGAGTACGCGTTCGTGCAGCCATTGCCAAATGACGGAGGCATCTGGACAGGTGCCAGACCTAAGGGCTGGCGTTG
>JBIJDQ010000152.1:0-5891 GCA_044344025.1 Rhodoferax sp. | reverse complement strand
CCTGATCGACACCCTGAACGGCCCTGGCCCCTTTACCGTTTTTGCCCCTACCAACGACGCATTCAAGGCCGTTCCCGCAAAAACCATGGCGGAACTCTCCCAAGACCCCGAAAAACTCAAAGCAGTGTTGACCTACCACGTGGTCAGCGGCAAGGTCATGGCCAAAGATGTCAAGAACTCCAACGTCAAGACACTTAATGGCGCCAATGCAGCGCTTGGCAAAGCGGGCGACTTCGTCACGATTGAGAGCGCTGCGGTCACCCAGGCAGACATGGCCAGTGGAAATGGCGTAGTGCACATTGTTGACGGCGTGCTGCTGCCACCGGCCAAAAAATAAATTTATAGCGAAAAGTGCATCTAGCCCTTATGCATATTGGCTAATTTGCTACATATTAGATAGCACTTGAAGCCATTATGACGAAGACTGCCGGTGTAGCCAAACGACGGGGAATGCCCGGCATCACCCGGACGAAAGTCCGCAGCGGTGCCGGTGCTATGCTCCCCCCCTTCAGTCAACAAAACTACTCATTGCAGATGGAAAACGGGAACCGGCTGGCCGCCGTGGATTTGGGCTCAAACAGCTTCCGCCTGGAAATCGGTCGGGTTGACCACGGGGAATTCCGCCGTACCGAGTACCTGAAGGAAACCGTCCGCCAAGGCGGCGGCCTGGATGAAGACCGCAACCTGACGCCGGCCGCCATGCAAAGTGGCTGGGACTGCCTGGCCCGCTTTGGTGAACGACTGGCGGGGTTCAAGCCGGACGAAGTGCGTGCTGTTGCCACCCAAACCCTGCGTGAAGCGCGCAACCGCGACGCCTTTTTGGTGCGCGCCAACGAGGTGCTGGGGTTTCCCATCAACGTTATTTCCGGTCGTGAAGAAGCACGCCTGATTTACCAGGGTGTCGCGCACATGCTGGAGCGCTCGGACGAGCGCCGCCTGGTCATTGACATTGGTGGCCGATCCACTGAGCTGATTCTGGGGCAAGGGCTCAGCCCCAGGGTCATGGAGTCGTTCCGGGTGGGCAGCATTGCCTGGTCGAAACGTTATTTTCCAGACGGAATGTTTTCCAGGCGCTCGTTTGAGGTGGCTGAGATTGCGGCCAAAGCGGTGCTGGACGAAGCTTTTGATGCCTACCACCCCGACAACTGGGATGTCGCCTACGGATCAGCAGGAACCGTGGGCGCGGTGGGTGATGTGCTGGTGGCCAATGGCTGGCCGGCAGGAACCGTGACGCAAGAGGGGCTAGATTGGCTTCTTGAAAAGCTGATTGCGACCCAGCACGCGGACCGCCTGCGCCTGGCCGGCATGCGCGAGGACCGCAAAGCCATTATTGGCGGCGGTGTGAGTGTGATGCGGGCCATATTCAGCCTGCTGGGCATAGAGTCCATGCAGCAGGCCACCGGCGGGTTACGCCACGGCCTGATTTGCGACCTGATAGGCGCGGGCAATGCCGAAGACGACATACGCGTCAAAAGCGTGGCGCGTTTGGCGAAAAAATTTGCGGTAGACACCGCACATGGTGAACGGGTAGGCAAAGTAGCCAGTGAGTTTTTTACACAGCTCACCGCTGAACAAGACGAGGCCGCTCACACGGAGAACGGCCGCCTGCTGCGCAAACTCAACTGGGCGGCACAGCTGCATGAAATAGGCAGCCACATCTCCCATAGTGACTACCACAAGCACGGCGCCTACATTCTGGATAACGCCGACGCCATGGGTTTTTCCCTCTCAGAAATGCACCGGTTGAGCCTGCTGGTGCTCGGCCACCGCGGCAAACTGCGCAAGGTGGATGCGGAGCTTGCCGATGGCGGACTGGTCATGCAATTGTTATCACTGCGCCTGGCGGTCATTTTGTGCCACGCCCGGCGAGCGCCTGACCTGGGTGGTATGCAGTTGCATTTGCAGGCGGATGAAAACCGCTTCATCCTGAGCTGCCGAAGCGGATGGGGGCAGGCCTACCCCCAGTCTGCCCACTTGCTGCGGGAAGAAGTGGTGGCGTGGCAAAAGACCCCCTGGTCGCGTGATTTGCAGGGTCTGTAGCCGGCAAGACCCATTGCCGGCCCCGCGCTGACAATTTTTTGGGGACTCATCGAGTCCCCTTTTTGTTTTCAATTGCTTTCGACAACTGCAGCTGTTTGTCACACCGCTGTCACCCAAATCATCAACAATTTGCTGCAAGGCAGCATTTATGGGCACAGGTTCCATCGGCGTTGCCACACCGACGTACACCACCCCCAGCGGGTCCCTTCAAGGCGATCGACATGAACTTTCTTTTGAACATTCGCATCCGTTCCCGGCTTTTGTTGTTGCTGGTTTTCTCGGTACTGACCCTGGTCGCGCTAGGTGGTTTTTCATCCTGGACCATCATGACCCTGGCGGACCGTGCCACCGGCTTTATTGATACAGAATTTGAATCCATGCGCTCGCTTAACGAGGTCCGCGCCGCTGTGGGAAATGCACGCCGGTATGAAAAGGACATTTTTCTGAATATGGGTGCCGAGGAGGAAACCGAGCGCTACACCAAACTGTGGTCGGCTGAAATTGAAAAAATCCGGAAAACCATCGCAGATACCAAGCTCGTTGCGGCCCCCGCCGATACCGAAACCCTCGATACCTTACTGGCCGGAGTCAATCGTTATGAAATCGGATTCAAGGAAATATTGGGGCGTATGACCAGGGGCGAGCTCAATGACCCCTGGGCCGGCAACGCAGCGCTAGGGCCGCTCAAGGGCGATATCCGTCAGGCTGATGTATCGCTGGAAAAGCTAGCAGAGTCAGTCAACAAGCGGGCTACTGAACGCCGTGTTGACTTTACCGCTACTGCCGACCGCGCACCCATGCTGCTCATCATCACTACGGTTCTGGTGTCGCTCGTGACCACCCTACTGGCCTTGTCCATCGTTCAATCCATTCTCTCCCCGATTCAGGACTTACAGTCCACCGCGCGGGAATGGGGCCAGGGCAACCTGAGCACCGAGGTTAATACCAACGAGCGCTGTGAAATCGGCGACGCCAAGCGCGATCTGGGTCTGATGCACGGCGCACTGGTCAATCTGGTGGAACAGGTGCGCTCTGGTGTAGAAGTGGTTGGCAACAACACCAGTGAAATCGCACATGCCAATACAGAGCTTTCCGAGCGAACTGAAGAGGCCGCCATTTCATTACAGAAGACCACCGCTTCCATTGAACAACTTTCACTCGCAGTCAAACAAACGGCCGACGCAGCAAGCGACGGCGTGCAAAAGGCAGGAATTGCCATGGACGTTGCGGCCAAAGGGGGCGCAGTTGTTGAAAAGGTTGTTATCACCATGGGCGATATCAACGTTTCATCCAGAAAAATTGTTGACATCATCAGTGTCATTGACGGGATCGCTTTTCAAACCAATATCCTTGCACTTAACGCCGCGGTAGAAGCCGCACGAGCAGGAGAACAAGGACGTGGTTTTGCCGTTGTGGCCAGTGAGGTACGTAGTCTGGCCGGGAGGTCTGCAGATGCAGCACGCGAAATCAAATCGATCATTGTCGGTTCTGTTGAAAAAATTGAAGTGGGGTCCGCCCTGGTTGAGGATGCCGGACGCAGCATGCGCGCTATTGTCCAAAGTGTTGGGCAAGTCTCTCAGGTCATCGAGCAAATTCAGCTAGCCGCGCATTCTCAGAACGAGGGCATTCTGTTAATCAGCAAAGCGATGAACGGAATCGATCGGGCTACGCAACAAAACGCAGCGATGGTCGAGGAATCAGCGGCTGGAGCGATGAGTTTGAATGATGAAACGACCCACCTTCACCGCGCAATTGCACTGTTCAAGCTGGACAAAAAGTCGGTTTCGCGCCAACCCCTCGCCCTCACGCTGGCTACCTGAATTGGTCCGCAGGAGTTGATATGACCTTCGCGCCTACAGCCAGATCCGAAGTATTCAGCAAACCTGAGCCTTCCGCCCTGCACATTCGCCTGATTGACAATGCCGTCAGCCCGCTGGAAGAGGTGCTTCAAAAAAAGCTGCTTTACCCGGTGTACCAACCGATCGTAAACCTGGCTGATTCATCGATCTACGCCCATGAGGCGCTGATTCGGGGGCCTCGCGGCACCAGTTTGCACACGCCAGACGCCTTGTTGCGCGCGGCGGGCCAGGAAAACCTGTCCAACAAGTTTGAGTACGCCTGTATGGAAACCGCCCTGCAAACCTGGGGGCAGCTGCGGGATTCGGACAGGGTGTTTGTAAACGTCAGTGCCGATGCTTTGACTGAGCTGTATGCCACGCAAGGCCGTGACACGCTGGTACGCATGTTGCGCGCCTTTGGTGTCGTGCCACGCATGCTGGTGCTCGAGATTACCGAGCATGAGCGGGTAAACGACATGGACCACCTCGCGGAAGTGGTCGAACAAATACGGGCCACCGGCGTATCTTTGGCTTTGGATGATTTTGGCGATGGCCGGTCAAGCTTGCGGCTGTGGTCCCAGCTCAAGCCGGAGATCGTGAAAATTGACAAATACTTCACCAAAGATATCAGTGCACACGGCGACAAGCTTAAAACCATTCAGGCACTGCAACAAATCGCCGCCACCTTTGGCAGCGAACTAGTGGCGGAAGGCATAGAAACCGCACAGGACATGCGCGTGCTGCGCGACCTGGGCATTACCTACGGGCAGGGCTATTTTTTGGGGCACCCGGACCGGCAACCGGTGCGTTACCCGCTGATCGATGCGCAGCGTGTATTGCGGGAGCAGCAGATAGCGGTTTTTCCGGAGCTTAGCCGAGCAGCAGCAACTGGACGGCTGCGAAATTTTGAAACCTTGAGTGCGCCCACCGTTACCTCCCAAACCACCAACAACGAGCTCGCCCTGCTCTTCCTGGAGGACCCTTCTTTGCATGCCGTGGCGGTTCTGGAAGGTGAACGTGTTTTCGGAATCGTCAACCGCATCAAGTTCATGAACGACTACTCCAAGCTCTACTACCGTGAGGTCTGGGGCCGAAAATCCTGCGAGGTTCATGCCAACCGGGAGCCACGCCTGGTCGAGCGTACCCATAACGTGGATCAATTGCTGGGCATATTGACCTCACAGGACCAGCGCTATCTGACGGATGGATTTGTCGTCACCGAAAACGGCAGGTACATCGGCCTGGGCACCGGTGACCAGTTGGTACGCTCGGTAACCGAGGCACGTATTGAGGCAGCAAGGCACGCCAACCCCTTGACCTTTCTGCCCGGCAACATTCCCATTACTTTGCACATAGAGCGGCTGCTTAAACGCAAAGGAAATTTTGTGGCATGTTACGCCGATCTGAACCACTTCAAGCCATTTAACGACTACTACGGCTACTGGCGCGGGGACGAAATGATTCGACTGCTGGCCAAGGTCTGCACGGAGCACTGCGAGTCTGAACGGGACTTTTTAGGCCATGTGGGCGGGGACGACTTCATCATGCTCTTCCAAAGCGCGAACTGGCTCGACCGATGCCAATCCATCGTGTCAGAGTTCAACACCTACGCATTGGGCATGTTCGATGAAAGCGCCCGCTCGGCGGGGGGGATTCACGGCGAAGACCGACAAGGCCTGCCCCAGTTTTTCCCGTGCACCACATTGTCCATCGGTGCCACTGCCATTCCAGGGGGTCGGTTCACACGAGCCGAAGACATTGCCAACCTGGCAGCTTTGGCCAAACACGATGCCAAACGTGCAGGAACTGGCGTTTGCCTGAAGACTATTGAGGAAAAGTGACGCCAAACAGGCGTTAAACGTGGGCCAGGTCCCGCAGGTCATGGCGCAACTCAGCCCTGCTACCTGCCCTGGAATGCAAACTCACAAGCAACTCGATGCGCCGGCGCAGCGAAAACAATACGTTCACCGCTTCGATACCGGGGTCCAGTTTTGAAACTGATGGCTGGGTGCC
>JBIJDQ010000093.1:0-7553 GCA_044344025.1 Rhodoferax sp. | reverse complement strand
TTGCGAAACTCCAAGCGACTGGCCAGTATCGTACTGGCTTGGTTCGTGTTGTCTTTGGGAATGGCAACGGCATCGCCTTTGTTAGGGGCAGAAGAATTCACTATGGTTTGCAGCAGTGCAGGCATGGTGAAATTATTGACAAATAGCGGTGATTTGGATGACTCAAGCACCGCGCGCACGATGGATTGCCCCTTGTGCTCGCCTTTCATGGCTCCCCCGGTGAGGCACACCCCAGCCGTATATCAGTCATTGGGTTCTGAGGCGTGTTCTGGTGTCGGTTTTGCTGAATTTTGCTTCCGTGTATGCGCGTCCCCTTTGCCGGCTCGGGGACCTCCTTCTATTGTTTCTATCTGATTTTCCACAAGCTTCTTCGCCTATTGCGTAAGTGATGCAAGGGCGATCGATTGATTTGCTGCGAATTTCCGGGTATCCCTTGGTCATCCAAGGTTTTTAAGATTTTTAGCCATATCGTTTGATTTGAATCAAACGATATGGCTAAGCTCGTCTAAAACTAATTTAGATTAAGTCGCTTCTTCGCGCTCTTTTCTAGAATTATTTTCGTTATCCACCTCACTGGAAACCAGCTCTACGACCCAACCATCCGGGCTTCGATAGAGGCGGTATTAACGTAACTAACTAGGAGAGATGCGAATGAATCGATTGAGCAAATTGGCCCTTGCGCTGGTAACTGCAGGGGTGGGCATGGCAACCACTGCAGTCTGGTCGGCAGACACTCTGCAAGATGTCTTGAAACAGCGTGGACTCAGCCAACAAGACTTGCTGGCGGCCGCAAAAACCTATGTACCTACTGGCAAGCGCGATGAATTTGTTGCCTTTAGCTCGGGTGGTCAATCTGGCCAGGTCATTGTTTACGCCATTCCATCGATGCGCATCTTGAAGTACATCGGCGTGTTTACACCTGAGCCATGGCAGGGGTATGGCTTTGATGAAAGCTCCAAAAAGGTGTTGGCCGGCGGCAGAATCGACGGCAAAGACATTACTTGGGGTGACACCCACCATCCGGCCATTTCGGAAACCAATGGCGAATATGACGGACAGTTCCTCTTTATCAACGACAAGGCCAACCCCCGCTTGGCGGTGATTGATCTGCGTGACTTTGAAACCAAGCAAATCGTCGTCAATCCAATTTTTAAATCCGAGCACGGTGGCGCATTTGTCACCAGCAACACCGAGTACGTGATGGAAGCAGCCCAATACGCTGCGCCATTGGAAAACAAAAAGTTTTACCCACTGGAAGAGTTCAACGAAAAGTACCGTGGCGGCGTCACCTACTGGAAGTTTGATCGCAAAGAAGGTCGAATCGACCCCAAGAAGTCGTTCTCACTTGAGCTGCCACCCTATTCACAGGATTTATCTGACTTGGGTAAAGGCGCATCTGAGGGCTGGTCATTTACCAACTCATTCTGCTCCGAGCGTTATGTCGGCGGTATCGAGAAGGGTCGCCCACCTTACGAGGCAGGCTGCTCGGCCAAAGACACCGATTACATGCACGTGATCAACTGGAAGAAAGCCGCTGAGCTGGTTGCTGCTGGCAAGGCCAAAAAAATCAATGGGCATGACGTGCTGATGATGGAAACAGCAATCAAGGAAGGCGTTTTGTTCCTGATTCCTGAGCCGAAATCACCGCACGGTGTGGATGTGACGCCTGATGGAAAGAGCATCATTGTCGCCGGCAAGCTTGACACCCACGTCTCGGTGTACAGCTTCGAGAAGATTCAGGCTGCCATTAAGGCAGGCAAGTTTGAGTCCAAAGACCCGTATGGCATTCCAGTCATTGCCATGAAAGATGCTTTGCACACGCAAGTATCCTTAGGTTTGGGACCCCTGCACACCCAATACGACAGCACACCCTGTGTGGCCTACACCTCTTTGTATGTGGATTCCCAGGTTGCCAAGTGGAATTACTGTGAAGGCAAGGTGCTTGACAAGCTCAGCGTGCACTACAACATTGGTCACTTGATGACCATGGAAGGTGACTCCACCAAGCCCAAGGGTAAGTATCTGGTGGCGCTCAACAAGCTCGCCATTGACCGCTTTGTGCCTGTTGGCCCGCTGCACCCGCAAAACCACCAGCTGATCGACATCAGCGGCGACAAGATGCAGTTGCTCTATGACATGCCGCTGCCTTTGGGCGAACCGCACTATGTGGTAGCGATTGATGCCAAAAAGCTCAAACCCGCCGTACGTTACAAAGTGGGTACCGACAGCCGCACCGACCAGTCACACCCAGGCGCCACCAAGGCCGGTGAAGAGCGCATTGTGAAGAAGGGCAACAAGGTTGAGGTGTTCGGCACCTTAATTCGTTCACACATCACACCAGAGACCATTGAAGTCGAAGTCGGTGACGAAGTGACGATCAATCTGACCAATCTGGAGCGCGCTCAGGACGAAACCCACGGCTTCACGGTTTCAACCTACAACGTGCACGCATCGGTTGAGCCAGGCAAAACAGTAGCTGTGAAGTTCAAGGCCGACAAAGAAGGCGTCTACCCCTACTACTGCACAGAGTTCTGCTCGGCGCTGCACTTGGAAATGCAAGGCTATTTGCTGGTCAAGCCTAAAGGCTGGAAACCCACCAAGACCGGTGGATTGGCTGCACAAAACTACACCGAAGCCGACTACAAGGCCACAGTGAAGAAAGTGGCCGACACCCAGGCCATTATTGATTCAGTGGTGACGTATATCACCAGCGTCAATTACAAAGACTTCCCCGAAGTCGTTGCGATGGTGGAAGACGCTTTTGACCAGCTTGGAAAAACCAAGGATATCAAGGTCAAACACGAAGCTGCTGCTGCCAAGAAAGACTGGGAGAACGCCAACCTGTGGGCTGAACAAGTCTGGCAATACCAGGTCAAGACCGCCGACCTCGGGCTGCGGGCCAAGACCTTCCTTGAGCAAAACGGCGCGAAAAAAGTCAAGTAATCCTGCTTGAGAAAAACACCGTTCGGGGGGTCGGCTTGCTCGACTCCCCGATGTCATTTGAAAAAGGCAAAACCATGAAGACAAAATTGTTATTAACAGCAACGCTGCTGGCCTGCGCATCGGGCTCAGCCCTGGCGGATGGCGCAGCGCTCTACCTGGAAAAAACCTGCATTGCCTGTCACGGCAAAGATGCCAAAAAGCCCCTGACTGCGGCTTACCCCAAGCTAGCCGGGCAGAACGCAGCCTATGCAGAAGCACAGATGCTCGACATCAAAAACGGTGTACGCACCAACGGCAGCAGTGCGGCCATGAAGGGAGTCATGCACCTGGTATCTGATGCCGAAATCAAGGAACTGGCCCTTTACCTTTCCAAGATCAAGTAAGCAGTCCACATTCACCTACACCACGGAGTCATGTCATGAAAAAAATTCTTGCTCTCGCCCTCGCCTTGGCACTCGCCCCTGCACTGTCTCTGGCAGGTGGTCCTCCTGCCGCCAAGCAGGCGGGTATTGAGGCCAAAGACTACAAATGGAACGCCCAAGAAGGCGAAAAAATCGAGGCGCTCAAACTTAAGGGCGTTGCAAAGGAGGGCAAGGAAGGTTATGAGGTCTGCGGTGCCTGCCACCTGCCCAATGGCGCTGGTCGCCCGGACGGCACCTTTCCACAACTTGCTGGCCAACACTCGACAGTGCTGATCAAGCAAATGGCTGACATCCGAGCTGGCTTGCGGGACAACCCGACGATGTACCCATTTGCCAAGGAAATGGTGGACGCCCAAGAGTTGGCACATGTGTCCGCTTACATTGAAAGCCTGTGCATTCCAGTGGAACATGGCAAATACGAAGGCCCTGATGCAGCCACGCAGATTGCCGAAGGCAAAACCATGTATGAAAAGGAATGCGTGGAATGCCACTTGAAGAACGGTGAAGGTGTCAAAGACAAGTTTTACCCCGTGTTGGCAGGTCAGCATTACAAATACCTGCTGCGTCAGATGACAGAAATTCGTGACGGACATCGCCGCAATGCGAACCCGGACATGGTCAAGATCATCAAGAAATACGACAACAAGCAGTTGATCGCCATCTCGGCTTACCAGGCCAGCCTGACCATGCCGGGCTCCATGTGCAAGGCAAAACCAGCAGCCAAGAAGAAAGGCTAATTTGTGAGAGTCCAGACCCAACAAAACCGCTTGATCACGGCATTAACAATGGCCGCCATGGTGGCCATGATTGCCGCGTATTTCGCGCCCATTTGGTGGGTCTCACTCACCGCACCCAACTACCCCAAGGATGCGTTTCCGGATGGCATCCGTATTCATTTCTATTTTGACGCGGTCAGAAACGGCTGCAGCGCCGTCGGGGCCAACACACGCATGGGGTCAGAGACCATGCAGGCCGACATGGGACCGGAATCCGAGCGCTACAACCCGATTCTGGATGCCAAAAAAGACATCAACAAAGATGCCGCTGGCCTGGACTGTGTGCATGAGATGAACACCATCAATCACTATGTGGGCATGTTCCCGATTGCCACCGGTGCGCCGGTTGAAAAGCCTTTGGCGAAGTATTTTTTTGGTTTTTTTACCGTGATGCTGCTGGGCTTCATGACCCCTGAGGGTAAGCGTCGTGTGCTGGTGTTGTCTGGTGGGTTTGCGGTCGTGGCTGCCTGGGTGCTGGTAGAGCAGTTTGCCCTGGGGCACCTTGCCACCCATGTCAAGCACTATATGGACGAGGCGGCCACGTTCTTCAACGAACCCGCCCGTATCCAGGTGTGGGGGGACAACGTAACGCTGTACACCAAGGTGGCCATTGGTGGACTGGTGGCGGCCATGCTCATCATCGTGGCCGGTGTCGCGAAGTTCCCTCAATTTTCATTGCTTCTGGCACTGGTGCCAGGTCTGTTGCCCCTGTACTTCTTGATTGAATACGCGGGTTGGCTCTGGTTCTTTGGTCACAATATGCACCCCTGGGGAGCGTTTACGGTCAAACCCTTCATGCCCACTGTGTTTGGTGAGGGCAAGGTAGCGCAGTTCTCCACCTACTCCTACCCCTACTGGGGTTACGGCCTGCTGATGATCACCTTTGTTTGCCTGATGCTGGCGCTGCTGCTGCGCCGTCGCCAGATGCGTGAAGGGGCACAGCGCTGATTCCCATGAGAAACAAGCGCTGGTTATCGCTGTTGCCAGGTTTTTTGATGGCGTCCACTTTGCTGTTGGCAGCTCCTACAGAATCCGACAACGAGTCAGGTAGCCCCCCTGCGCTGGGGGCCACTGCAGACATGTCCACAGCACCGCGCGTGAATGTGGACCGGCCCAAGCCCACGTTTCCACTTTACGAGCGTCACAAGCGGGTGCACGGACTCAAGCCGTTTCAGGCTTTGGTGGATGCCGCCGCACCAGGTTCGGTGCTGAATGTTCCACCTGGCCATTATTCGGGGCCGGTGGTTCTGGACAAACCCTTGACCATTGAAGGCGCTGGCAAAGTCACTATTGACGCTGGTGACCGCGGCACGGTGTTTTTAATGCAGACCAGTGGTGCCACCTTGCGTGGCATCCACCTGACGGGCTCAGGTGACTCCCATGACACCGATGACTCCTGCCTGGACGTGCGTGGCCACAACAACCGCATCGAGAAACTGGTTGTTGACAACTGCCTGTTTGGCATTGACCTCAAACAGTCCAACGACAACGTGGTGATTGACAACAAGGTCCGCTCCAAGCCAGCCGATGTGGGGGTTCGCGGCGACGGCCTGCGGTTGTGGTACAGCCACCGAAACCTGCTTGAAGGCAACGAGATAAGCGACTCGCGCGACATGGTGGCCTGGTACTCCAACACCAACACCTACCGCCGCAACGTGGGTACACGCAGCCGCTATTCGATCCACTTCATGTTTGCCAAAGACAACATCGTGGAAGACAACCGCTTTATTGACAACGCCGTGGGCGTGTACTTCATGTACACCGAAGGCGGGGTGTTGCGCAACAACCTGATCTCTCACGCCACCGGAGCCACCGGCATGGCAATAGGTTTCAAGGAAGCCAGCAACACCCTGATTGAAGGCAACGAGATCATTTATTGCGCTGTAGGCATTGGCTCGGACTTGTCGCCGTTTCAGCCCGACAGCAAAATCTGGATCAAAAAAAACCGTTTTGCCTACAACGGCATTGCCATTCAATTCACCAGTGAACTCGGTGGCAACGTGGTCACCGACAACGTGTTTGAAGGCAACCTGACCAACGTGGTGCAGTCCGGGCGTGGCAAAGCCGGCCTCAATGAATGGGCCGGCAACTACTGGGACGATTACACCGGGTTTGACCGCAACGCAGACGGTGTGGGCGACACCCCCTATGAGCTGTATGCCTACGCTGACCAGATTTGGATCGAGATGCCCACGGCGCGTTTTTTCAAGACCGCACCGGTGATGGAACTGCTGGACTTTCTTGAACGCCTGGCCCCGTTTTCTTCACCCGAACTCACACTTAAAGACGCACATCCCCGCTTCGTCAAGCATAAAGGAGCCAAGGGATGACCGAACAGACACCACAGGCTGAGCCGCCGAAAAAATCAAAGCCCCGCCTTTCACGGCAAGACCGTCGCCGCTGGCTGCGCACCACCTTGCTGGCCGGTGGCGTTTTGGGCGCGGCTTTGTCTGGTTATTTGCCACTGGCTTACGCTCAAAAGAAGCGCTTGCGCCCGCCCGGTGCGCTGGATGAAAAAGACCTGCTGGGTTCGTGCATCAAATGTGGGCAATGTGTTCAGGTGTGCCCGGTGCAAGCTATCAAACTGGCTGATCTGGTCGACGGCTTTGGGGTCGGTGTGCCTTATATTGATGCGCGCCAGCAGGCCTGTGACTTCTCTTGTGATGCTGTGCAATGCATTCTGGCTTGCCCCACCGGTTCTCTGGCCTACGAAAAGCCCGGTTTTCTGCTCACCCGTGCTGGTGCCCCATTGGCCAGAAAGCCCATTTTGAAGGCCAAGGAGAAAGACCCCGAGCCCACCCTGAACTTGAAAGAGCGCATGGGTGTGGCGCGACTGAGCCGCCCCGAAGCTTGTTTGGCCACACAAGGCAAAGGCTTCAAAGGCCAGACCCGGGGCACAGACTTTCAGGGGCGAATGCGTTATATGAACGTGGACCGCTGGAAACCCATTCTGCTGTCCCAGCACCCCTACGATGTCAAAGAGTGCAATTTGTGCGTGAGTGAATGCCCGGTTGGGGGTGCGATTTCAATGGAAACCCTGACCACTTCTGACGGCAAAACCAGACGGCAACCCGTGGTGCACGAGCCCTGTGTGGGCTGTGGCGTGTGTGAAATGGTCTGCCCCACAGAATCAGCCTGTATCGTGATTGAAGCCCGGGAGGTCTGGAAAGCATGAAAACCGTCCACTGGCAACGTTTCGTCGAGCAAATCGCCATCATGTTTGGCCGAGAACCCAAACGCCCGGATGTCATCACCGAGCGGGCACAACAAGTGCATGAACTCAAGCGCATGGCCAACAAGGTTGAGGTGCGTGCCGCCATCCTGAAGGCGCACGAAATCCCCCACAAAAACACTTGGCGCAACCGGCGCTGGGCCGTGTTGCTGGCGGTGAACCTGTTTTTTACTGTGTCGT
>JBIJDQ010000092.1:0-7555 GCA_044344025.1 Rhodoferax sp. | reverse complement strand
ATCCATGCCGAGGCTTACCCCGCAGGCGAGCTCAAACACGGCCCGCTGGCGCTGGTGACCAGTGCCATGCCGGTGGTCACGGTGGCACCCAACGATGCCTTGCTGGAAAAGCTCAAGAGCAACATGCATGAGGTGCGCGCCCGTGGGGGTGTGTTGTATGTGCTGGCCGATGCCGATTCCCACATCGAAAGCAGCGAAGGCCTGCACGTGATCCGTATGCCCGAACATTACGGCGAACTCTCACCCATGCTGCACGTGGTACCGCTGCAACTGCTGGCCTACCACACGGCATGTGCCAAAGGCACCGACGTGGACAAACCCAGAAACCTGGCCAAATCGGTCACGGTGGAATAAGCGGGGACACCCATCGACAAGGCCCCGGCGCTGACCCAGGCTCGCCAGCCTGAGCCCACGGTCACGATGTTGTATCGGGCCGCCATCGGGCCGATCAACACCGACGCTTATTTGCCGGTTTTCACCCGCTTTGAAGCCAGCGGGCGAGTCGGTGCCTCATGGAACTGGGCGGCCAGCCTGTATACCCTGAACTGGCTGGTGTTTAGGGGGCACTGGGGCGCGGCTCTGGTCTACTCTGCCGTGCTGGTGTTTGTGCCGTTTTTGGTGCTGGCCATGGGGCGCTTGGTGTGGCAGTGGTCTGAACCGGTTGAGCTGACTGTGGGTTTGACTGGCCTGGTATTGCTGTTTGTGTTGCCGGGTGTCGGGGCCAATGCGCTTTATTACCGGATGACGCGCAAGCGTCTGGCGGCGGCGCTGGCCGCCACAGCAACCTTTGAGCAGGCATGTGGCCTTTTGCTTGGGCAAAGCAGTTCACGCCAGCGGTTCATCCGAATTTTGGTGAGCAATGTCGCGCTGCTGTGTTTGGTGGCACCAGTGGCTGTGCTGTTGTTGACCCGGCACTCGCCTGCACCAATGCCGATGCCTGGCGCACCAGCATCAGCACCAGCACCAGCACCAGCATCAGCATCAGCATCAGCATCAGCATCAGCATCAGCATCAGCATCAGCATCAGCATCAGCATCAGCATCAGCAGCAGCAGCAGCAGCAGCAGCAGCATCCTTAGCTGTGCCAACACCAACCGCTGCACCTGCCTCATTCCCTGCAGCAGTTCGCGCGCCAGAAGCGCTCCCGCCCTCGTTACCTGTGCTCGCTGCAACGCCTGCGGCACCGGTATCAGCGCCGCCACTGACCGCAGCGTCAGCAACTACAGCAGTGTCAGCAGAGCTATCGGTATCGTCTTCCAAACCAGCGGCGGCCAAGACAGGTCTTTTTTATGTCAATGTGGGTTTGTTTGCAGATGCCGGCAATGCCCAACGAGCCCAGGACAAGCTCAAGAGTGCGGGCCTGCCAGTGGTGAGTCAGCCGATATCGGGCCCAAAAGGTGAACTGACCCGTGTGCGGGCCGGGCCATTTGCTAACCGGGGCAAAGCAGATCAAGCCGTCAAAAAAATCAAGGCGCTGGCCTTGGATGCGGTGGTGTTGCCACCCTGAACTGTGCGGTTGGGTGAGGGGTTGGCTCCTGACCAACCCGGCTGCCCAGTTGCGAGCGGGGGCCGAGGTTGGCACACATGGAGGGGGGTGCTGCTGTTTCGCAACCACGATGCCAGCCAGGACGATATTTTGCGCTGGGCCGATGCAGCCATGTACCAGGCCAAAGACGCAGGGCGCAATACCGTGACTTTTATCAGGGGTAGCCGGAGGATGCGCAGCCGCTTGCGTTTTGCCCAAGCGCAAGCTGCACCACGGCTCGCAGTTCATGTTCAAAAAACGGCTTGGCGAGGTAGCCAACCGGGGCAGCCACTGCGGCGCGGGCCAGGTTGTCGGTGTCATTGGCAAACGCACTCAGAAACAGGCACGGCAGGTTGAACCGGGTGCGAATCACCTGTGCGGCCTCAATACCATCCATCGTGCCTTTGAGTTGAACATCCATCAGCACCAAGTCCGGGCGCAACTGTTCCGCCATGGTGATCGCCTGCTCGCCGCTGCTGGCGTGCCCGACAACCTGGTAGCCAAGTTCGCGCAATTGCATGGCAATGTCCATGGCAATGATGGACTCGTCTTCCACAACGAGTATCCTGGCCTGGCCCTCATCTGCTGGTATCTGATGCGTCATGATGTTTTTTCCTTCCCATGTGGCTTGCACGTTCTATTGCGGCCGCATCATGCAAGCCGTGTGGATGGCGCTATTTTGAACTGCACCGTGAACACCGCACCAGGCCCGACATCCAGGTGCCCGCCCATCTGCCCAGCCAAACTGGCGGCAAGCTGCAGGCCCAGTGACCGCAGTGATGCCAGTTCAAAAAGATCGGGTAGCCCGATGCCGTTGTCACTGACACGCAATTGCCAAAGGGCTTCAGCCTCCAAAGGCCGCAATTCGATGTTCACCTCGCCCGATCGTCCGTCGGGAAATCCGTGTTTCAAGGCATTGCTGATGAGTTCACTGACCAACATGCCGCACGGCGTGGCCTGATCCAGGCTCACCCGGACGTCATTCAACTGCAACTGCAACCGAATGACGTCTGGCGACACCGCGAGCGCGGCAAAAACCTGTGTGGCCACCCTTTGCAGGTAGCTGCCAAGGTCCACCCATGCAAAAGTGCCGTGCTGGTAAATTGACTCGTGCAACAGCGCCATGGCGCGAATGCGCCCTTGCATGTCATTGAGGACGGCCTGTGTATCACTGTGCTGGCTGCGCTTGGCCTCCATGCGAAGCAGGCTGTTTATGACCTGCAGGTTGTTCTTGACCCGGTGGTGAACCTCCTTGAGCAGCGCCACCTTTTCCTGCAAGGCCTGCTGGAGTGCATCCTGTTCACGCTTGCGCTCGATCAGATTGCGAATGCGCTGGCGTGCGATGGTCACATTGATGGGTTTGGTGATGTAGTCAGCCGCGCCCAAGGACAAGCCAGCGACTTCCGAATCAAGGTCGTTTAACGCCGTGACAAACACCACCGGAACGTCTTTGAGCGCAGGCAGCGCCGCTAACCGTCTGAAGGTTTCATACCCATCCATGTCAGGCATCATCACATCCAGCAGAATCAGATCAGGCGGACAGCTGAGGGCCAGCGCAATGCCAGCTGGCCCGGAGGTGGCAAATTGCAGGTCGAATTCCTTGGACAACAGCCCATCCAGGGCCACCAGGTTGGCCGGGGTGTCGTCAATGGCGAGGATGCGATGCGGCTGGGTTGTCATGCTGCACCATAGTCATAGGGCGCGACGTGTTTGTCCGCCATGGCGTGCAACTGGGCCAGCGCCAGATCAAAGCGCAGGTTTTGCATGGGGGCATCCATGGCCTCGACGTCTTCCGCCAGGGATGTCCCCGCCACCAAATCCTGCAATTTCCTGAAGCATCGGATGGCATTGAACTTGTTTTGCGCCAGCAGTGGCACAAGTTCTTCAAACAAGGCCGCAAACGCCTGCAGGTCTGGTGCCTTCAGCGGCACATTGTTGGCGGTTGAGGCCTGAGTGGCATGGGTCAGCCACTTTGCCAGTGCCAACTTCAGCGCGTTCAGGGCGATCGGTTTGGTGACAAAGTCATCCATGCCAACGGCCAGGCAGTGCTGGCGGTCTTCTTCAAAGGCGTCAGCGGTCAAGGCAACGATGGGCGTGTGATGGCCGGCGGTGTCCTTCTCCCACTCTCGTATCTTCCGGGTGGCGGTGTAGCCGTCCATGATGGGCATGTGCAAGTCCATCAGGACCAGGTCGAACCGATGGCCAAGCTCACCCGGCGCCTGTTGCGTGAGGGTCTCCACGGCCTGCTGCCCGTCATGCACGGTCACATGCGTCAGACCCAGCCCGCTCAGCAGGGAGGTGATCACCAGGCAGTTCACCGGGTTGTCTTCAACCACCAGCACATGACCTGTCAACTGGTTTTGTTCGGGTAACGCTGGTGTGCTGGCCCCTGCGCCGCGCCTGGGTTTGTGCTTGTGTTCGTCAGCGCCGACCACACCGGCTTTGATACGGAACCAGAATCTGGAGCCTTTTCCCGCTTCGCTTTGAACGCCCACGTCGCCGCCCATGGCCTTGGCCAGGCGGCGCACAATGGCCAGCCCCAGTCCTGAGCCGCCAAATTCCCGTGTAATCGAGCTGTCGGTTTGTGAGAACGGCTTGAACAGGAGGTCGAGTTTGTCTGCCGCCACACCAATGCCGGTGTCAGTGACAGAAAACTCCAGCATGGCCATGGTGGCATGGTCACCCTGATCCCGCTCCACCTCACGCGCGTCGATGCGGACACTGCCTTGCTGGGTGAATTTGACGGCGTTTCCCAACAGGTTGGACAGCATCTGGCGCAGCCGGTGCACGTCTGCCCGGTAGCGTTGCTGACTTGGCCCGACCCATTGGCTGTCCAGCCCCAAATGCTTGACCTGAACCGCCCCGGTAAACAGGGTCTGCACCTCCTGCAACAGCGAGCTGGGGTCGAAGACGACGGCATCGATATGAAGCTTGCCGGCTTCAATTTTTGACAAATCAAGCAGGTCATTGAGCAGTGACATCAGGGTATGGCCACTCGACAGGATGGTCCGCACATAGCTGTTGCGCTCGGTGTCGGTCAAATCCGGCATCATCAACAACTGGGCCATGCCCAGAATGCCATTCATCGGCGTGCGGATTTCGTGGCTCATGGTGGCCAGGAACCGGCTCTTTGCCAGGTTGGCGGCTTCGGCTTCGGTCTTGGCGCGCTCCAGCTCAATCTGATGCGCCTTGCGCTCGGTCACGTCAGTCTTTAGCGCAACAAAGTGGGTCACTTTCCCATTGGAGTCCTGCACTGGTGCAATCTGCGCATCCTCCCAGTAGATTTCGCCATTTTTACGCTGGTTGACCAGTTCACCACGCCATGGTTTTCCGTTGACCAGGGTTTGCCATAACGCCTCAAAGGTCGCCTTTGGGGTCCGTTGCGATTGCAGTATGCGCGGGTTTTTACCCAGCACCTCGGCGGCAGCGTAGCCGGTTACTTCGGTGAATCGGGGGTTGACGTACAGGATGTTGGCTTCAAGGTCGGTGATCACTACGGAGGCCGGGCTTTGCTCAATGGCCGTCGAGAGTTGCCGCAACTTCTCTTCGGCTTTTTTGCGTTCAGTTATGTCCCGGCTGACACTGATGATGTGGGGCTCGCCTTCGATGTCAATGACGGCAGCCGACATGGCTGCAAAGTGAATCTGGCCTTGCTTGTCGCGAAAACCGGCCTCAAGGTTGGAGACCTTGCCGTCTCGTCTCAAGGCCTCAACCAACCGCAATCTGTCTTCAGGATGCTGCCAGATATCAAACTCCAACGAGGTGTGGCCAATGATTTCCTCACGGCTGTAACCCATCAGCGCGGTAAATCCGTCGTTGATCGACACATACATGCCGTCTTTGAGGCGGTTGATGTTCGTCGCATCGGGGGTCAGTTCAAAGGCCTTGCGGAATTTTTCCTCGCTCAGCGCCAAGGTGACTTCGCCGAGTTTGATGTGGGTGACATCTTCGTACATTCCCAGCACACCAATCAATTCTTGGTTTCGGTTGTGCAGCGGTACTTTGGAGGTGCGCAGCCATATTGATCGCCCGTCAGGCGTGGTCTGTTGCTCATCAAACAACAATTTGGCAACACCCGAGTTCATCACCGCCCGGTCATCGGCGGTGTAAGCCTCGGCTTGGTCCCGCCAACTCAACTCGTGGTCACTTTTGTGGATCAAATCGGCCTCGGAGTTGAGGCCCGCGTCGTGGGCAAAAATCGGATTGCAACCCAGGTACCGCAAATTCAGGTCTTTCCAGAAAATGCGCAAGGGGGCATGGTCAATCACGGCCCTGAACAAATCGAGCGATGTGGCCAGCGCTGCCTGCGCCCTGGATTCTTCGGTTACATCTTTGAAGCACCAGATTCGCCCTTGCTGGCCCGCAAATTCAAGTGCACGGGTAAAGCGGGTAAAAACACGCCCATCCTTGAATCGCAGGGTGTCACGTGCCTGCTCGGCGCTGCCGTACAGACGTTTGACTTCGCTTGCAAAAGCCTGTGGGTCACTCAGTTGTTCCAGCACATGGGCCATCAGCAATTCGTCGCGACCCGTGGCCACAAGTTCCTCGGGCACCCGCCACATCTCAATGAACCGTTGATTGGCAGAAAGAACCTGGCCGTCTTCGCCCACCATCAAAATGCCTTCGTCCGTGGACGCCAGCGTGGCGCGCAACAGGGCTTCACTTTCCTGGAGTTTGGCTTGCGCCCGCTTGTGTTCATCGATGTTGATGGTGCCACCGACGGCCAACAGGGGCAAACCCTGCGCATCACGTTGCGTGACCCGTCCCTGCGTGTTCACCCACAGCCAGCCTCCATTGTCTTGCTGCAGCCGGTAATCAAACTTGAAGGTTGGTGCACCTTCAGCGAGCGCCGCCTGAAATTGTTGCCTAAACGGCCCCCGGTCATCCGGGTGCACCAGCCGCATCCATTCGTCAATGGTGTTGGCCCCCGCATTTCCGGGTAAACCTTGCACAAGCAGGCTGGTGTGGTCGTATTTCAGCTCGCCGCTGACCAGGTCAAACTCCCAAAGCAGCATTTCAGACGATTCAACCGCCAGGCGCAGATGACTTTGCGCACGCTCAATGCCTTGTTCAAGGTTTTTCCGGTGCGCCTTGGCGATCCGCGCACGGATGGAGCCGGCAACGCTCACCACCAAGGTGGCAATGATCAGGCCAGACACCGTGCTGACTTTCATGGAGTCTGCATTGGTGCGCCCCAACAGGAGCCAGCCGACCATGGCGACAACCAGATTGGTCAGCCCAATGGTGAAAACAATGATGACAACATTGAGTCTCCAACCGGTGATATTCTGGCGCGGTGAGCTAGCTTGACTTTGCATTCTGGGTGGTCCTGAGGTTGCGCCCACCACAAATTATGCGCTTGAAAAAAGTGTGAAATGAAGATGGGTGGCCTGAAGGTTGCCGAGCCAGCAAGAGCCCTGCTACTGCCCACCCTGGTATCGAACCAGACCATGGTGATGCGCGCGGGCTGCACAACACCTTTGCCGGTTCACCACTTGAATTGACTAGGCCATTTGCCCGCTGTTTGACCTTTTGCCTTTGATAAAAATCAACCATACTCATGCCATGAATCTACCCGGAATCACGTTTAACGAAGCCGACGGCAAGGTGCTGTTGGTGGCGCAACCCCAAGCTGACCGACCACCGATCGACAGCCCAATGTTGCACGCGCTGCTGACTCAGGAGGGTTTTGGCGACTGCCAGATTGACGAGCTTGCCCTGAGCAACGCGGCCAATCTGTGTAACGTACAGCAAACCCTGTTTGGGCTTGAAGTGGCGCGCCGCATTGATGCCGTCATTGCCATCCATGTTGAACTCGGCGACATGGCGGCCACCCTCAACATCACCGCTGCGTGTGGTGGCAAGCCCGCTGATGGGCCCGCGGTACTCGCCGCACTGGCCAAGGCTGGCGTGGTCTTCGGTGTCATGGAGGCCGCTGTGGCCCAGGCCTGCGTGGCAGGGGCGTGCAGCGCGCTGGTGGTCGCGCGGGGGCAGCCGCCACAAGACGGGCAGAACGCCGCGTTTGAAGCCC
>JBIJDQ010000091.1:0-7556 GCA_044344025.1 Rhodoferax sp. | reverse complement strand
ACGCGGCAGCGGTGGGGGTAGCCTGGCTACTGACTTGACCGATCTGGAAACTTGACGCAGTCACAGGTGCGCCAGGCGCTGCATACCGTGTGTCGCGCGAGAGTTGGGTCAGGTCAGGCGGCACTTCAAGAGCGCTTACCGGTGCCTTGCTGGCACTCTTGTAGTCAACCTTGTCACTTTGCAAAACTGAGCAGGCACCAAGGCTTAGCGTCATGCCAAGGAGTGCCAATCTGGGGAAATATTTCACAAATATCCTTCGGGTCATGGGTAAGTAAAGGGGAAGTGGCTTAAAGCAAGCCAACATCACGCAACGCAGCTTCAACCACGGGCATGCTCGCCGGTGTCAGGTCGGTCATCGGGAGCCGCATGGTACCGCCACACAGGTTCAGCCTGGCCATGGCCCACTTCACGGGAATGGGGTTGGCTTCGACAAACAAATTTTTGTGCAATGGCATCAATTTGAATTGAATCTCCATGGCACGCTTGGTGTCACCAGCGATAGCCGCCACGCAGAGTTCGTGCATCAGGCGCGGGGCCACATTGGCCGTCACACTGATGTTGCCATGGCCACCGCACAGCATCAGCGCCACCGCTGTGGGGTCGTCGCCCGAGTAAATAGCGAACCCCTTGGGGGCCTGGCGAATCAGCCATTGGGCCCGGTCAATGTTGCCGGTGGCTTCCTTGATGCCCACAATACCGGGTACCTCGGCCAACCTGAGCACTGTTTCAAGCGTCATGTCGGCCACCGAGCGCCCCGGCACGTTGTACAAAACCACGGGCAAATCAACCGCTTCGGCAATGGCCTTGAAGTGCTGGTATTGGCCTTCCTGCGTGGGTTTGTTGTAGTACGGCACCACTTGCAACTGGGTGTCGGCCCCGACCTTTTTGGCAAAACGCGCCAACTCAATGGCTTCGGCGGTGCAATTGGAGCCACAGCCCGCCATGATGGGCACCCGGCCTGCCGATTGCTCGACCGCCACGCGGATGATTTCGCAGTGCTCCTGCACGCTCACTGTGGGAGACTCCCCCGTGGTACCTACCACGCCAATGCAATCGGTGCCCTCTGCAATGTGCCAGTCAATCAGCTTTCGTAAACCTGGGTAGTCCACATTGCCATCGGCAAGCATGGGGGTGACCAGGGCAACGATGCTGCCAGTGAGGGGGCGTGGTGAATGTGTCATCTTGATAAGCCGTTGGAAGGTTAGCCGCTTATTTTAGCGAGAGTAAGTAGCGGTCCGGTCCGCGACCGGGGCCATATGCCACGGGGGGTCTGATGGCGGCAATGCGCTGCACAAAGCGCGCCGGTGCATTGAGAAAACCATCCTCAAACGCGATCACGCGCAGGCCGTGGCAGCGTTGCAGCAGTTCGCCTGGCTGTAACAAGAAATCCGGTCGTGAGGGTTTTCCAACGCTTTCGTTGCCCATGGCAAATGTTTCATACAACAACAGGCCTCCAGGGGCCAGGCTTTGTAACAAGGTTGGAACCAGGGGTCGCCAAAGGTAGTTGGTGACCACCACCACATCAAAAAGGGCGGGCAACCCGTCGGCCCAGAAGGGCCAGGCACCGGCCTCAATGTCAGCCTGCACCACATCGCCGAACTGGCCCGCACAAGCCACGGCATCTGCGTCGCGGTCCACGCCCGTGGTGTGGCAGCCGAGCCCGGCAAACCATTGCATGTGGCGACCAGTGCCGCAAGCCACATCCAGCACACGTGCATTGGCGCGAACCAGGTGGCTCCAGCGCTGCACCCAGTCTGATGGCTTGAGTTGCGCATGCGCCGTCATTAAAAGCACCCCCACACCTGGTTGGCCAGTGTCATGACAAAGTCTGGGCGGGTGTACATGGCAAACACCATCGCCAAAACGGCTGCTGATATGGCAAAGAAGATGACCTTGTGGCTTGATTTCATGGGTTTATGTGCCTTGGAGCAGCGCCTTGCGAACGATGGGTGCCTCTTTGATGGGCATGTTCACCAATGCCGCCAGCACACCCAGGCCAATCGCGATGTACCAAACCAGGTCGTAGTTACCAGTGCGGTCATACAGATAGCCACCCAGCCAAACGCCCATGAATGAGCCAATTTGGTGACTGAAAAACACAAAACCACCCAGCATGGACAAATGGGCCACACCAAAAATCTGTGCCACCGTGGCATTGGTGGGCGGCACGGTTGACAGCCATAACAGACCCATGACAGCTGAGAATACATAAACACTCATGGGTGTAAGTGGCACCCACAAAAACACACTGATCACAATGGCTCGCGTGAAATAAATAAACGCCAGGATGTTTTTCTTTTGCATGCGCTGCCCCAACACACCAGCCGCGTAGGTGCCGAACACATTAAACAGCCCGATCAGGGCCAGTGAGTAGCTGGCCACCTGGGGCGACAGGCCATGGTCTTTGAGGTAGCTCGGCATGTGAACACCAATGAACACCACCTGAAAACCGCACACAAAGTAGCCCGCCATCAGCAGCTGAAAACTGCGGTACTTGAAGGCTTCCTGCAAGGCCTGCATGATGGACTGCTCACGAAAATGCCCCGCACCGCCCCGAAAATTCGGCTCACGCAACCCCCAAGCAAGGGGCATCATCAACAATGCGGCAGTGGCCAGCACCAGCAAGGCTTGCTGCCAGCCCAGGCTGTCGATGAGGAAACCTTCGGTGGGCACCATCAAAAACTGGCCAAAAGAGCCCGCTGCCGCTGCAATGCCCATGGCCCAGGAGCGTTTGCTGGCGCTGATGTTGCGGCCAATTACCCCATAGATGATGGCGTAGGTGGTTCCAGCCTGCGCCAAGCCTATCAGCACCCCGGCGGTCAATGAAAACATGAGCGCTGAAGTCGCTTGAGCCATGCCAACCAGCCCCAATGCGTAAAGCACAGCACCCGCCACAATGACTCTGAACGCACCAAAACGGTCCGCCAGCATGCCGGCAAAAATGCCCGAGAAGCCCCACACCAGGTTTTGAATCGCCAGGGCAAAGGCAAAGGTTTCACGGCCCCAGTTCTGGCTTTGCGTCATGGGTTGTAGCCAAAGGCCAAAGCCGTGCCGAATGCCCATGGACAAGGTCACGATGGCGGCCCCGCAGATCAGGAGTTGCTTGATGGAAAGGGTTTTGGGGTGAGGTGACATGGCTGGAATATACCGAAATAGCACCGCTCGTGGCGCTGAAGTGGTCGCTGGTAAAATGACGGTCCAATGCCATCTGCCTTTTTTGCGCTTGGTGGCGAGTCAAATTCCAACCCCGTCAGCCCTCCCTTCAGGCCCATAACGTGACCCTGCATCTCACCCAATTCGAGGGCGGCAGCGCCCTCAGCGTTTTCCGTGTTCAACAACTGCTGCCCGCTTTGCAAGCTGTGCACGAAAAAATCATCGGCATTTCGGCCCGTTATGTGCACTTGGTGGCATCTGATGACGCACCGGCACCCGCTTTAAGCGACCAACTGGCCGCGCTTTTGACCTATGGCGAGCCCTATGGCGGCCCAAGCGATGGCGCATTGATCGTGGTGACCCCCCGTTTTGGCACGGTGTCGCCCTGGGCTTCAAAAGCCACCGACATTGCCCACAATTGCGGGTTGACCCTGCACCGGGTGGAGCGACTGATTGAATACCGCATCACGCTCAAGAGCGGTATGTTGTCCAAGCCCAGCCTCAGCGCCGAGCAAATGGCACAAGTGGCCGACCTGCTGCACGACCGCATGACCGAAAGTGTGATGTTTGAGCGTGCCGCCGCCCTCAATCTGTTTGCCAGTTTGCCCGCCGCACCTATGGCACATGTGGACGTGTTGCACGGAGGCAAAGCCGCACTGCTGGCTGCCAACACCGAATTTGGTCTGGCACTGGCAGCCGATGAAATTGACTACCTGGTGCAAGCCTTTACCCAGCTGCAGCGCAACCCCACCGATGTGGAGTTGATGATGTTTGCCCAGGCCAACAGCGAGCATTGCCGGCACAAGATCTTCAACGCCCAGTTCACCATAGACGGTGTGGCGCAGCCGAACAGCCTGTTTGGCATGATTCGCCACACCCACCAAACCAACCCGCAACACATGCTGGTGGCGTATTCTGACAACGCCTCGGTGATGGAAGGGTCGGAAATTGAGCGTTTTATAGCCAAATCAGCCTCTAGTGCTTGTCTGGTAAGCGCGGGTAGCTATGAAAAATATAGCGCCACACAACACATCTTGATGAAGGTGGAAACCCACAACCACCCCACGGCGATCTCGCCTTTTCCGGGCGCGGCCACCGGGGCAGGGGGCGAGATACGTGACGAAGGCGCTACCGGGCGCGGCTCCAAACCCAAGGCTGGTTTGACCGGTTTCACGGTCTCGAAAATCAATTGGGAGCCAACGCCGATTTCTGCTGATTCCAAAGCAGACAAAAATTCGTCCCCGGCCCCTGTTAAATTGCCCTCGGTTCAATACGGCAAGCCATCCCACATTGCCAGCCCATTGCAGATCATGGTCGAAGGCCCGCTGGGCGGCGCTGCCTTCAACAACGAGTTTGGCCGCCCCAATTTGTTGGGCTACTTTCGCGAATACGAGCAAGCTTTGAGCTACACGCTTGAAGACGCGGCAGGCAAACCCACGCCGCGAACCGAGCAGCGCGGCTACCACAAGCCGATCATGATCGCCGGTGGCCTGGGCGTGATCGATGCCAGCCAGACGCACAAGATTGAATTTCCTGCCGGTAGCCTGCTGATTCAGCTGGGTGGTCCGGGCATGCGCATTGGCATGGGTGGCAGTGCCGCCAGTTCCATGACCACGGGTGCCAACGCGGCCCATCTTGACTTTGATTCGGTGCAGCGGGGCAACCCCGAGATTCAGCGCCGGGCACAAGAAGTCATCAACCAGTGCTGGTTGCAAGGCATTGACAACCCGATTCTGGCCATCCACGATGTGGGCGCGGGCGGCTTGAGCAATGCGTTTCCTGAATTGACCAACGATGCCCAACGCGGTGCCTTGTTTGATTTGCGCAGTGTGCCGCTGGAAGAATCCGGCCTGGCCCCCAAGGAAATCTGGTCCAACGAGAGCCAGGAGCGTTATGTGCTGGCCATCGCCCCAGATTCGTTGGCGGGGTTCAAGGCGCTGTGTGAGCGCGAGCGTTGCCCGTTTGCCGTGGTGGGTGTGGCCACCGAGGCGCGTAACCTGATCGTGGGTGATGTGGATTTGCCCGCTGCCGCCGTAGCGGCCGATGCTGATTTACCCGTCAACATGCCCATGAACGTGTTGCTGGGCAAACCACCCAAAATGCACCGCGATGTCAAAACGGTGGTGCGCAGCTTTGCCCCCATCAGTCTCAATGACGTGAGCCTGCAACAAGCGGCCATTGACGTGTTGGCCCACCCTACCGTGGCATCCAAGCGTTTTTTGGTCACCATTGGCGACCGCACGGTGGGTGGCCTGACCCACCGTGACCAGATGGTGGGGCCCTGGCAAGTGCCGGTAGCCGACTGCGCGGTGACCTTGGCCGACTTCAAGGGTTTTGCCGGTGAGGCCATGGCCATGGGTGAGCGCACCCCGTTGGCCACGGTCAACGCCCCGGCCTCTGGACGTATGGCGGTGGCCGAGTCCATTACCAACCTGCTGGCCGCACCGTTTGACCTCGACCGCGTCAAGCTGTCGGCCAACTGGATGGCCGCCTGTGGTGAAGCGGGTGAAGATGCCGCGCTGTATGCCACCGTGAAAGCGGTGGGGCTGGAACTGTGCCCGGCCTTAGGCATCAGCATTCCGGTGGGCAAAGACTCGTTGTCGATGCGCACCCAGTGGAGGGACGATGCCGGTGTGGACAAAAAAGTGACTTCGCCAGTCTCCTTGATCGTCACCGCCTTTGCCACTCTGACAGATGTGCGTGGCACTTTGACACCACAGCTTGAAGCCGTGGGTGACACCTCGCTGATCTTGGTGGATTTGGGCCGGGGCCAATACCGCATGGGAGGCAGCATTCTGGCGCAAACGCTGGGGCAAATGGGGGACGAGGTGCCCGATCTGGACCATCCCCAAGACCTGGTGAACCTGGTTAAGGCGGTGAATGCTTTGCGCGCGAACGGGCAGATCCTGGCTTACCACGACCGCAGTGATGGCGGCCTGTTTGCCAGCGTGTGTGAGATGGCCTTTGCCGGGCATGTGGGAGTGGCGCTGAATGTGGACCTGCTGGTCACCGAAGGCGACGGCATCTCTGACAGCCGCATGGACGTGGGCGACAGCAAAAACTGGGCGGGGCAGGTGGGCGCCCGCCGTGTTGAGTTGACGCTCAAAGCCCTGTTCAATGAAGAGCTGGGTGTGGTGCTGCAAGTGCGCACCTTTGATCGCAATGCTGTGTTGCAAACCTTGCGTGAACACGGGTTGGGTGCCTGCAGCCATGTGGTGGGCAAGACCCGCCCGGCGGATTCGACTATTTCAATGGGTGTGGGCGAAGTGCAAATCTGGCGCGATGCCAAGGCGGTGTTCAGCGCCAAATTGGCTGACTTGCACCAGGTCTGGGATGCCACCAGCTGGAAGATTTGCCAACAGCGTGACAACCCGGCCTGCGCTGATGCTGAACACGCCAGCACCGGACTCGCCAATGACCCTGGTTTGCACTTTTATATGCCAAATCAGCCTGTAGTGCCCGCAGATAAAGCGCAGGTAGCTATTAAAAACATAGCATCTGACGGATCACCCAGTTTGCTGCTGTCACGTCCCAAAGTGGCCGTGCTGCGGGAGCAGGGCGTGAACTCCCACGTGGAAATGGCCTACGCCTTCACCGAGGCTGGTTTCGAGGCGTTTGACGTGCACATGACCGACCTGCAGACTGGCCGGGCCAACTTGGCCGATTTCAAAGGTGTGGTGGCTTGCGGGGGTTTCAGTTACGGCGACACGCTGGGTGCTGGCATTGGCTGGGCACGGTCCATCACCTTTAACCCGGTGCTGGCAGACCAGTTCAAGGCCTTCTTTGGCCGACCCGACACCTTTGGCCTGGGTGTGTGCAACGGTTGCCAGATGTTTGCCGAACTGGCTGACATCATTCCCGGCGCTGCCGAATGGCCACGCTTCACCACCAACCAGAGCGAACGGTTTGAGGCGCGCCTGAGCATGGTGGAGGTGTTGGGATCACCTTCGCTGTTCTTCAAAGGCATGGCGGGCAACCGCCTGCCCATTGCCATGGCACATGGCGAGGGTTACGCCAACTTCAAACACCGTGGGAATGCTGACAAGGCCATTGCCGCAATGCGTTTTACCGACAACTTTGGTACAGCCACCGAGGCTTACCCGTTCAACCCGAACGGCAGCCCCGGCGGTTTGACCGCAGTGACCACCTCGGACGGCCGCTTCACCGCCATGATGCCGCACCCCGAGCGGGTGTTCCGCAACGTGCAGATGAGTTGGACCGACAGGGATGTGTCCGGTTTGAGCCAGTGGATGCAGATTTGGCACAACGCCCGCAAGTGGGTGGGGTAGAGTGGGGGCCGGACTAGGGTGCATTCTCCGATTTTGAGAGGCTGATTTTCACTTTAAGCGATAGGAACTGGAAGATGAGCACAACGGGCAGCGAAGCGGCAGACACCCTTTTTG